>DATIWS010000287.1:0-3156 GCA_035519275.1 Acidocella sp.
GGCGCCAGTGATGCGGCGGAATTTCGACTGGGTTTGCAGCGCCTCGATATTGGCGCTGCCGGTATAACCCATGCCTGCCTTCAGGCCACCGACGAGCTGGTGCACCACGGCGGACATCGGCCCCTTGTAGCCGACACGGCCTTCGATGCCCTCGGGCACCAGCTTCAGGCTGTCCTTGATCTCCTGCTGAAAATAGCGGTCCGCCGAGCCGCGCGCCATGGCTCCCAGACTTCCCATGCCACGGTAAGATTTATAGCTACGCCCTTGATACAAAAACACTTCACCGGGCGCCTCATCAGTGCCGGCCAGCATCGAGCCGACCATCACCGCATCAGCCCCCGCCGCCAGCGCCTTCACCAAGTCGCCCGAGGCGCGGATGCCGCCATCGGCGATGGCCGGCACACCATGGGCGCGGCAGAGTGCGGCGGTTTCCATAACGGCGGTGAATTGCGGCACGCCCACGCCCGCGACCACGCGGGTGGTGCAGATGCTGCCCGGGCCGATGCCGATTTTCACGCCGTCAGCCCCCGCGTCGATCAGCGCCTTGGCGCCATCGGGCGTAGCAACGTTGCCGGCGATGATCTGCACGTTGTTGGAGGCCTTCTTGATGCGGGAAACGGCCTGCAACACGCCTTCCGAATGGCCGTGGGCGGTGTCCACCACCACCACGTCCACCCCGGCATCCACCAGGGCGGCAGCGCGCTCGGCGCCGTCGTTGCCCACGCCGGTGGCTGCGGCCACGCGCAAACGGCCCAGCTCGTCCTTGTTTGCCAGCGGGTGGGCCTCGGCCTTGTCCATGTCCTTAACCGTGAGCAGGCCGATGCAGTTGTAGTTATCGTCCACCACCAGCAGCCGCTCCAGCCGGCGCTTGTGCAGGATCGCGCGCGCCTCCTCGGGCAAGACACCCGGCTTCACCACGGCCAGATTCTCGCGGGTCATCAGCTCGTAGATCTTCGCGTTCGGGTCGGAGGCGAAGCGCACATCGCGATGCGTGAGGATGCCGACCAGCTTGCCGTCCCGCTCCACCACCGGAAAGCCGGAGATGTTGTGCTGGGCCATCAGCGACCGGGCATCGGCCAGCGTCTGGTCCGGGTAGATGGTCAGCGGGTTCACCACCATGCCGCTCTCGAATTTCTTCACCCGGCGGACTTCGGCGGCCTGCTGCTCGATCGTGAAGTTCTTGTGAATCACGCCGATGCCACCCTGCTGCGCCATGGCGATGGCCATGGCGGCCTCGGTCACCGTATCCATGGCGGCGGAGGCGAGCGGGATGTTCAGCGAAATCTCGCGCGTCAGCCGTGTGGCGGTGCTCACCGCGTTGGGCAGAACCTGGGAGTAGGCGGGAACCAGCAGGACGTCGTCGAAGGCGAGCGCCTCCGCGATGCGATCGGAAAAATCCAGCCGGAAAGGAGTGTCGGATGCCATGGCCGCGCTTTCAAAATATGACCTTGGCGGTTCCCAATAACCGGACCCGACGCGCGGAGCAAGGGTGCGGCTATTCGGGGCGGAAACCGGTGGCCACCACGTACATCTCTTTCGAGTCCTTGCGGCTGGCCGGCGGCTTGGCGTGGCGCACCACGCGGAAGCGCTGCTTGAGCGTATCCAGCATGTTCTTCTCCGCCCCGCCCTGGAACAGCTTGCACACAAACGCGCCGCCGGGGGCCAGGGTGTCGCAGGCGAAAGCGAGCGCGGTTTCCGCCAGGGCCATGATGCGGATATGGTCGGTGGCGACATGGCCGGAGGTATTGGGCGCCATGTCCGAGAGCACGAGGTCGGCCTTGCCGCCGAGCAGCTCGGTCAGGCGCTGCTCCATGCCTTCCTCCAGGAAATCGCCCAGGATGAAGTCCGCCCCCGCCACAGGGTCGATGGGCAACAGGTCGACGCCCACCACGCTCGCCGCCCCGCGGGCCAGCGCCACCTGGGACCAGCCGCCCGGGGCGGCGCCAAGGTCCAACACGCGCGCGCCCTTGGTGATGATGTGGTATTTCTCATCCAGCTCGATGAGCTTGAAGGCCGCGCGCGAACGCCAGCCCTGTGCCTTCGCCGCCGTCACATAGGGGTCGTTAAGCTGGCGTTGCAGCCAGCGCTGCGACGAGGTGGAGAGCTTGCGCGCGTTTTTAAGCCGCACCGCATCGCGGCGCGGTGGCAGGGAGGAACCAGTAGTCATGCGTGAAAAAAATTCCGTTTGGGCGTGGAGACAGTGCGCATCAACCGCATAAGCATGCCCTCACGCAAGCCTCGATCGGCGACGACAAGCTCCGGCACCTGCCAGAGTTCATGGATGGCGGCGAAGATGGCGCAGCCGGGCAGGACGAAATCCACCCGCTCCTGGCCGATGCAGGGGTGGCGGATCAGCCCTTCGCGCCCCAGGGCGCGGGCTTCGGCCAGGGCGTCATCCACCGCCTCGCGGGTCAGCGAAATGCCGTCCACAAGGCCGCGCCGGTAACGCTCCAGCTTCAGCGACACACCCGCCAGGGTGGTCACCGTGCCGGAGGTGCCGACCATCAGCACCCCGCCGCGGCGGATTTCCTCGCCGATGCGGTGCACCGCCTCGAACGGGTGCAGCATGGCGGCGATATCGTCCACCAGCCGGGAGAAACCGGCCGGGCTGTAGCAGCAGCTGGCCGAACGCTCGGACAGGGTGACCACGCCGACCGGCAGGGAGATATAGCCGATAAGCTCCGGCGGGGCGCACTCGTTGATCCGCACCCAGGCGATTTCCGTCGAGCCGCCGCCAATGTCGAACAGCAGGGCCCGGCGCCTGTCCCCAGACAGCAGCGAGGCACAGCTCTCCATGGCCAGTTCGGCTTCCTCGCGCGGGTTGATGATCTCCAGCGGCAGGCCGGTGGCCTCGCGGGCACGGGTGATGAACTCAGCGCCGTTTTCCGCCTGGCGGCAGGCCTCGGTGGCGATGGCACGCAGCTTCAGCGGCCCGTTATTGCCCTCGCCCGCCCAGCGGCGCACGCGGTCGGCGCAGATCGTCAGCGAGGCGATGGCCCGCTCCATGGCGGAGGGCGAGAGCCTGCCGGTTTCGTACAGCCCCTCACCCAGGCGCACGACTCGGGAGAAACTATCCAGCACATGAAAGCCATTGGGCGCGGGGGTGCCGAGGAGCATGCGGCAGTTGTTTGTGCCGAGATCGATGCTGCCAAACAC
>DATIWS010000288.1:0-2936 GCA_035519275.1 Acidocella sp.
CTGCTGCAGGTGGCGCAGGCGCTCGTCCTGGTCGCCACCGTCGCGGCAGTCGGAGGCAGCGCGACGCGATTCGTCGTTGCGCTCGCGATCGGCATTCCGGCGCTCGGGTTCCAGCTGACGGCGTTCGCGAGCGAAGACCCGGGGTTTCGCCTTGCGGTTGCCAACGGACTCTACATCGTCTTCTACCTCCTGACGGTGATCTATCTGCTGCGCTATGTCTTCAGTCCCGCCGTGATGACGCACGACAAGCTCTTCGGCGCGGCCGCCGCCTATCTGATGCTCGGCATCATGTGGGCCGACGTCTACCGGGTTATGCAGCACGTCCATCCCGAGGCTTTCGGAGGCCAGCCCGGGGCGCTGGCGCGCTCCTACTACGATCTGGTCTACATGAGCTTCGGCTGTCTCACGAGCAACGGTCCCGGCGACGTCGTTCCCATAGGGAGCAAGGTTCGCTCGCTCGTGATCCTCGAGCAGCTTACGGGCACGCTGTTCGTTGCCATCCTGATCGCGCGCCTTGCTGGCATCTATCCGCCGAGCCGGGAGAGCGGCGACGGCTAGTGGCCTAGTGCTTGGCTCCCTCCCTTGCGCAGCGGGGGAGGGTGAGGGGAGGGGGCGAGAGCAAAGTGCGCGTGGCTGAAAAGCTATCTAATGTCTTTGGTTGCGACGTTAATACCATTAGTCAGGCCTGACCCGCGGCCCTTGCCGCCAGCTCCAACGCCACGGTCTTGCATACCATCAATGGCTGTCCGGACTCGATCAGGCGGCGGGCTGCCTCACGCCGCCGCGCAGTCTGAGCGTCCGCCTTGTCCGCAATGTAATAGCGGGCAAGCACATTGCTGTCGAGCCCGATCATGGTTTCAGCAGGCCGGCGGGGTCAAAATCTGCAGGCACGGCGCGCTTGCGACTGGTCAGCATGCCAAACCCGCCGGCCGCCACTTCGGTGGGCGAGCTACGAACACGCAGTTCCACATGATCGCCCACGATGGAAAATTCGATCCGGCTGCCCTGCCGGATACCCAGTTTCTGTCGCACCGACTTGGGAATGGTGACCTGGCCTTTGCTGGTGACAGAGGCGATTTCCATACGCATCTCCTCTAATACCATGTAAGAATAGCAGCCTTGGCGCTAAACGTCAGCTGAAGTAAAGCGTAGCACTCACCCGACTCGATCTCTTCCACTAGATCGATTACCTCAGTGTGCCGAGGTAGCTTTGATAAGGATGCATGCGCGAAGAAACCACCTGCATGCCAATTCTCTTCGCCGCCGCGCGCGTCAGTTTACTCTTGAGAAATCTAAAGTTGGAGTTTAAGATTCTCATTCATGCGCTACATCCGACGCCAACTGGAAAAGCAGGTGTTGCAGGCGGTAAAAGGCTTTCCGGCCGTGGTGCTGACCGGGCCGCGCCGCGCCGGCAAGACGCTGCTGCTGCGCCGGCTATTTCCCAAGGCGAGCTACTTCCTGCTCGAAGACCCCGATGTGGTGGCACGGTTCCGGGCCGATCCGCAGGGATTCCTCGACGCCGTGCCGACGCCCGCGATCCTCGACGAGGTGCAGAACGTGCCAGAGGTGTTCGCGTTCGTGCGTTCGCGGATTGACCGCCGGCCGCGGCGCGCGGGTCAGTGGTTGTTGACCGGTTCGCAGGAGTCGCCGCTCATGCGGGGGGTAACGGAATCGATGGCCGGGCGGGCGGCGGTGCTCCAACTGCTCCCGCTCTCGTGGCGTGAGACGCCAAAGGTCAGCCTGTGGCGCGGCGGGTATCCCGAGGTGGTGGCGCGCCCGAGCGGTGCGCGGTTGTGGTTCAGTTCATATCTGCAGACCTACCTGGAACGGGATGTCCGCGCCGTGACGGCGGTGAAGGATCTCGCGCTGTTCCGCCGGTTCCTCGCGTTGCTGGCCAGCCGACATGGGCAGGTGTTGAACAAGACGGATCTGGCCGCGCCGCTGGGTGTGACTGTGCCGACTATTGCCCAGTGGCTCGGCGTGCTGGAGACGACTGCGCAAATCCTGATCGTGCCGCCGTTTTACGAGAACCTTGGCAAACGCCTGATCAAGTCGCCCAAGATATATATCGCCGATGCCGGTCTCGCGTGCCACTTGCTGGGTATTGATACGGCGGGAGAACTCGCCCGGTCGCCGTTTCGCGGCGCGCTGTTTGAAGGCTTCATCGCGGCGGAGATGGCCAAGGCCCAGGTGAACGCGGGCGGACGGCGTGAGCTTTACTATTTTCGCGACCAGCAGGGTCTGGAAGTGGATTTCCTCGTGCCCGGACGCGCCGGTGCGGTGACGCTGGTGGAATGCAAGGCCGGGCGCACGGTGACGCCCGCCATGGCTGCGCCGATACAACGGCTGGCCGAGGCGCTGAAGCGAAAACGCGCAAAGGCTGCCGGCACAAGGATGTTCCTCGTCCATCAATCACCGCAGGCGGGAACACCGACACCGGCTGTCGCTCCCGGCGTGCGTGCGCTGCCGTGGCAGGAATTTCTCGAAGAGCTGTGACGACTGAGCCCAAATCGGTCACGGAATGGCAACCCGTACGTGTCTCGAGATGGGAGTCTTTTGAATGCGGCGTTAATACCATTAGTCAGGCCCGACCCCGAAATGTTGTTGCAACAGCGGCGGCTCGATACCCCTTCAGGGTGGCGCAACGATCCTGATCTTTGGCCTCTGAGCTAAGGACCGTTCGGCCAGCCAGGCAATGCGCGCCTCGGATCCTAACGCGTTGGCAGGGCCTCGTTGAGGCCCTGCATTGCGGCAGATCATGCTGCGCACACGGATACACAAACAGCAGGCCGTCTCAATGCAGCGGCCGCGAGCCACCTGCTCGGGTGAGCCCCGGCCGACTCCCTCAGGCCCTCGCTTGAGTCCTCGAGGCGGGCGTGGTAGGGTTGGTACGCCCATCCTTGAGATCCTCGATGATTAACGAAACGGTAGTCGAG
>DATIWS010000289.1:0-2278 GCA_035519275.1 Acidocella sp.
GAGATCGAGAATTTCTTTGCCGAACGGGCGGGGCAGGGGCCGCATCTGTGCTTCGCCGGGCATACCGACGTTGTTCCCCCCGGCGAGGGCTGGGCGCATGACCCCTTCGCCGCGACCGAGCAGGACGGCATCATCTACGGCCGTGGCGCAGTGGACATGAAGGGTGGCATTGCCGCCTTCGTCTCCGCCGTCTCCCAGGTGCCTGGGCATGTCTCGCTGCTGATCACCGGCGACGAGGAGGGCGAGGCCAAGGACGGCACCGTGAAGGTGCTGGAATGGATGGCCGAACACGGCAAGATCCCGGATTTCTGCGTTGTCGGCGAACCGACCTGCCGCTCCCGGCTGGGCGATGTCGTGAAGGTGGGGCGGCGCGGCAGCATGAACGCGCGCATTTCCGTGCCGGGGCGCCAGGGCCATGCGGCCTATCCGCATCTGGCCGACAATGCCGTGCATAAGCTGATCCCGGTGCTGAACGAGCTGATCGCCACCCGGTTGGACGAGGGCACGCCGTTCTTCGAGCCGTCCAGCCTGCAAATCACCTCGGTCGATGTCGGCAATCCGGCGACCAACGTGATCCCGGCGCTGGCCACGGCCAAGCTGAACATCCGTTTCAACGATCTGCACACCGGCGCCTCCCTCACCGCGCGGCTGCAGGAAGTGCTCTCCCGCCATGCCCCGGACGCGAAGCTGGAGGTGAGCATCTCGGGCGAGGCGTTCCTGACGCAGCCGGGCAAGGAGATCGAGGCGCTGACCCACGCGATTGAGACTGTAACCGGCGTAACCCCGGAGCAGAATACCGGCGGCGGTACCTCCGACGCGCGGTTCATCGCCCGCTACTGCCCGGTGGCGGAGTTCGGGCTGGTGGGCGCCACCATGCACAAGGTGGACGAGGCCGTGCCGGTTGCCGATCTGCGCCAGTTGGCGGAGATCTACAAAGCCCTGACCGCGGCGTTCTGCGCATGATCCTGCGCGGTTTGTGGCGTCTGGCCAAGGGCGATGCCGGCGGTATCAGGGAGTTCGGCGGCGGGCTGGATAATTTCTACGCCTCGCTGGCGCCGCTTATCGCATTTCCGTTGGTCGGCGCGCTGGTCACGGCGTTGCAGGTGAACTGGCGCGTGGCGGTGGTGAGCTTCCTCGCCCGTCTGTGCGGCGTGCTGGTGCTGCCGGTGCTGGTGTACGAATTCGCCCGGTTTTACGGCCGTGAGCCGATGTGGCTGCGTACCGCCACGGCGCTGAACTGGTCGTTCTGGGCGCTGCTGCCGGTGCTGCTGGTGGGGGCGTTCATTGGCGGCATATTGGCGCAGATTGGCCTGCCGATGCGCGCGGCGGAACTGGCCACGCTGGGGATCATGGCCGTTTATCTGCTCTGGTACCGCTGGTTCATCCTGCGCGCCGGGCTGGCCCTGAACGGTTGGCGGGCGGCGCTGATCATGCTGGTTACCGGCGCGCTGATCGCCCTGCTCACCGCCATTCCCGTGACGCTCGGGCTGGGGCCGGACCCGGCCCAGCTTTCGCACCTCTGATTTAGCCAACCTGCCCGCGATGGCGGAGCAGATGGTCGGCGAGCACGCAGGCCAGCATGGCCTCGCCCACCGGCACGGCGCGGATGCCCACGCAAGGGTCGTGCCGGCCTTTTGTCATAATTTCAACCTCTTCACCGTCAGAGTTTACGCTCTGCCTCGGGATAAGGATGGAACTTGTTGGTTTTACGGCAAAACGCGCCACGATAGGCTGCCCAGTGGCAATGCCGCCGAGAATCCCGCCCGCATGGTTGGAGAGGAATTTGATCTTCCCGTTCTCCATCCGCATCTCATCGGCATTTTCCTCGCCGCGTAGCGTGGCGGCGGCGAAGCCATCGCCGATTTCCACGCCCTTCACCGCGTTGATGCTCATCAGCGCGGCGGCGATGTCGGCGTCGAGCTTGCCGTAGATCGGTGCGCCCAGGCCGGGCAGTACCCCGTCGGCCACCACCTCCAACACCGCGCCGATGGAGGACCCGGCCTTGCGGATATCATCCAGCTCGCTCTCCCACGCCGCGGCGGCTTTCGCGTCCGGGCAGAAAAACGCGTTGGTATCCACCTGCGCCCAGTCCCAGTTGGCGCGGTCGATCTCATGCGCGCCGAGCGCCGTCATCGCGCCGCGAATGACGACCTCCGGGCCCAGCACCTTGCGCGCGACCGCCCCGGCGGCGACGCGCATAGCCGTCTCGCGGGCCGAGGAGCGCCCGCCGCCACGCGGGTCGCGGTGGCCGTATTTCATGTCATAGGCCACGTCGGCA
>DATIWS010000290.1:0-3279 GCA_035519275.1 Acidocella sp.
TCCAAGAAAGCCCGGGCCAACCGGGCCAAGAAAGGTAGCGAGATGGAAACGATGCAGAAAGAGCAGAAGTGCCCCGAGGGCACCGCACTTACCGGAATTGTGAAGTGGTTCAACCCCGGCAAGGGCTACGGATTCATCGCCCCGGACACCGGCGGAAATGATATTTTCGTGCATATCAGCGCCGTGCAACACGCAGGGCTGCGCAAGCTGAATGAGGGCGAGCGGGTGCGCTTTGCTTTGCAACAGCGTGAAGGACGTGTTGCCGCCGTCGGCATCGAACGTCTTCACTAGACCCAGCGCCAGTCGAACCATCTGCCGAGTCAGCGGGATGCCCCGCTGACCTTTTGTTGTTCGCGGTCAAGCGGCGCGAAGCGTGTAATGATATACAGCCCCCGCGATTAGGAGGCTGGAGATGAGCGGACACATCGCGGGGCTGGCGGTGGACAAAGACGACATGGCCGGGCTGCCGCTGCATGGCGTGCGGCCGGATGGGTTGGCGGATATGCTGCGCGAATGGCCGGCAGCCGCGCCCGCCGCGCAGTTGCAAAACTTTACCGCGGCAACCGGGCAGATCCTGCTGCTGGCCGACGCCACCGGCAATGCCTCGCGTGCCCTGGTCGGGCTGGGCGATGACCCAGCCCTGCGCGGCTTCGGCGCCGCAGCGTTCGGCCTGCCCGCCGGCAGCGTCTGGAACATTGCCCCAGGCAATTACGCCCCGGAAGACGCCGCTCTCGGCTTCCTGCTCGGCGCCTACCGGTTCGACCGGCTGAGGCACAAGAAAGCCACCCCTGCCCTTCTGGCCCCCGCCAACGTACCGGAGCGCGCCGCCGTGCTTGCCGGTGCCGCCATGCTGGCGCGCGACCTGATCAACACACCCGCGAACCTGCTCGGACCCGCCGAACTTGCTGAGGCAGCTATGCAACTGGCCGCACGCCACGGCGCACAGGCGGAGCGTATCCGCGGCGACGCGCTCAACGCACGCTACCCGGCCGTAGCCGCTGTCGGCGCCGGTTCCTCCCGCGCGCCAGAGGTTGTGGTGCTGCACTGGCAGGGCAGCGGTGCCGACAAAACCGCGCCGCTTGTTTCGCTTTGCGGCAAAGGTGTCTGTTTCGACACGGGCGGTTACGATCTGAAACCAAGCTCCGCAATGCTGCGCATGAAAAAAGACATGGGTGGCGCTGCAATTCTGCTCGGCGTCGCTGAAGCCATAATGTTATTAAATCTACCACTGCGACTAGAATTGCGGATCGGCTGCGTCGAGAACAGCATCTCCGGCCACGCCATGCGCCCTTCGGATGTGATACGAACACGTTCCGGCCTTTCCGTGGAGATCGGCAATACCGATGCCGAGGGACGCCTCGTGCTGTGCGATCTTCTCGCCGAGGCGGCCGAGGCCTCGCCGCATTGGCTGATCAACGCGGCAACCCTGACCGGCGCCGCGCGTGTCGCGCTCGGTCCGGATCTGCCAGCGCTGTTCTGCAACGACGACAAAATGGCGAATATTCTTCTGCATTCCGGGCAAGCGGCAACAGATCCTTTCTGGAGACTGCCATTGCATGAAGGCTACGCCTCCTGGCTCGACAGCCCGGTTGCCGATCTTTGCAACGTCTCCAGCAAGCCCCACGCTGGCGCGATCACCGCCGCTTTGTTCCTGCAACGCTTTGTCCCCAGGCACATTTCCTGGGCGCATATCGACGTGTATGCCTGGAATGATTCCTCGCGGCCCGGCCGGCCTGAAGGTGGCGAGGCCCAAACCCTGCGGGCACTTGTCGCCGCGCTGGAGACTCTCTCTAACGCAGGCTTTTGAGCCAATACATTTTGCGATAGCCGCCACGCATTTTCATTCACCCTGAGCTATGGATTTTGACGCGTCAGCATGGGCCACATCGTCCGGCTGTTGAATTTTGACACATCAGGAATCGCAAATCCGCCTTTTCTACCCACATGAGTTGTTAAAAGGTATGCTAGCTTCATTGTTACACCTCGGTGGTTGTACCGTATTTCTTTTAGATTTCTCCAAGCCCATTTAAAAAAATGACTAAGCGTTAACATAACGGACAAAGAGTTTTGTATCTTTCTGTTAGTGGCTATTGGCTCTTTCCAATCAGATAGTGTACTGATCTTTTACCGTATCGGTTGCCTGGTTCGTAATGGCAACATTGGTAGAATTTAGTTTCTTAAGGACAAACAAAATATGGCTGCTGCGCCACTCTCCTCCGACCAGTTGGTTGGGATTCTCCGCGACACTGTCGTCGCTCTGGTCCGCCGGGATGGGGTTGATCTCTCCGCCCGCCAACTTGGCGTGTTCCTCACCTGCTATCTCACGGACGGCGCCCATACAGTGCGTGGCCTGGCGCAGGAGCTTAACGTGTCGAAGCCGGCGATCACCCGCGCGCTCGACCGCCTGACCGAGCTGGATTTCATCCGCCGCAAGGTGGACCCCTCCGACCGCCGCAGCGTGCTCGTGCAGCGCACGGTGAAGGGGGCTGCTTTCCTGCGTGAAACGCGGCATATCATGGGTGATGCCCTTGCCGCCAACAAAGCCGCCAACAAAAACGAACCCGTCAGCCGCCGCGCCGCGGGTTAAGCTGAACATGAACCGCCGCCTCGCGCTGGCGGCGATGCTTTTGGTGTGTGGTCTTGCCGCTCCCGCGCGGGCGCAGACCACGCCCATGCAACTCAGCGCCGCCGACCAGAGCCTGATCTCCCAGATCGAGGTCTATCTTAATGCCCAGAAGGGCCTCACGGCGAACTTCCTGCAGGTCGCATGGGATGGCTCCACCCGCACGGGCAAGGCTTGGCTGCAACGCCCTGGCCGCATGCGGTTTGAATACGCCCCGCCTGACCCTGAACTGCTCATCGCGGGGTACGGGACGCTCGTCTATCACGACCCCGCGCTGAACCAGACGACCTATATTCCGCTGGGCAGCACGCCTCTCGGCATCCTCCTGGCCGATCATGTCAATCTGACCTCCGCCGATGTCGTCGTCACCGCCATAGACCGCGAGCCCGGCGAGTATGACATCACCCTGATCCGCAAGAACAAGGCGGCCCAGGGCACGCTTACCCTGGTGTTCGGCACCAACCCGCTGGAACTTCGCCAATGGGTGGTTACCGACGCGCAGGGCAAGCAGACCCGCGTCAGCCTCTACGACATGCTCCCCGGCGGGCCGTATCCTGCGTCGCTGTTCCAGTACTCGCGCCCCCCCGCGACGGGACGCACCAAGGGGTAGTTTTTCGCTGCCGCTGCTGTAGGAAGGGGCGATGCAACTCACCATC
>DATIWS010000291.1:0-5564 GCA_035519275.1 Acidocella sp.
GGGCTGCTCGACCGGCTGGAGGCGCATGGCTACATCCTCCGCCGCGCCTCCCCAGGCGACCGGCGCGCCAAGCTGGTAGAGATCACCGCCGCCGGCACCGCCCTGCTGAACGACGTGCAGGATCTCAGCGTACGGATGAACGAGGCGCTGCTGCAAGGTCTCCCGGCTGATGACATCGCCAAGGCGCAGGACATTCTGCAAAGCCTGAAAATGCGGCTGATCGAGATGAACAATGATGCGAAGGCGGCTACCGGCGACGGACTGGACGAGGTGGAGCCATACCTGCCTACAGGCTGATTACGCGAATTTTACAGCCGGGCGAGACCGGCCTTATAATCCGCTAATGTCTGAAAACTCCACCTACGATAATACCCTCCGCCACCTGCAGATCGAGCTGGTAAAGCTCCAGCGCCACGTCATCGCCCAGGGCAAAAAGGTGCTCATCATCCTCGAAGGGCGTGACGGCGCCGGGAAGGATGGCACGATCAAGCGCATCACCGAGCATCTATCCCCGCGCGACATCCGTGTCGTCGCCCTGTCCAAACCATCCGACGTCGAGACCACGCAATGGTATTTTCAGCGCTATGTCTCGCATTTGCCCTCGGCCGGGGAGATCGTGCTGTTCAACCGCTCCTGGTACAACCGCGCGGGCGTGGAACCCGTGATGGGCTTCTGCACCGAGGAACAGAGCAACGAGTTCCTGCACAACGTGCCGGCGTTCGAATCGATGCTGGCGCAGTCTGGCATCGTCATCACCAAGTACTATCTCGATATCGACCGTAAAGAGCAGAAGAAGCGGCTCGAAGAGCGGCACAAGGATCCGCTGAAGCAGTGGAAGATCAGCCCGATCGACGAGAAGGCACTGAAGCATTTCGACGATTACACTGCTGCGCGGGACAAGATGCTGCGCGCGACCGACAGCGCCGCTGCGCCTTGGCTGGTCGTGCGCGCCAACGACAAGAAAGCCGCGCGCCTGGCGATCATCGCTGACCTCATTACCCGCATTGATTACCAGGACGCCACCCCGCACAAGATCGACGAGACCGTCCTCTGCCGGTTCGACGAAACCTGCCTGACCAACGGAATGCTGGCCAGATGAGCAAGATCCTCGACGCGATCAAATTCAACGCCGACGGCCTGATCGCCGCCATCGCCCAGCAGCACGACACGGGCGAGGTGCTGATGATGGCCTGGATGAATGCCGAATCCGTCGAGGAAACCCTCGCCACCGGTCAGGTCTGCTACTACTCGCGTTCGCGGCAGAAACTGTGGCGCAAGGGCGAAACCTCCGGCCAGCAGCAGAAGCTCGTCGAGATGCGGCTGGACTGTGATGGCGACACGCTGCTCCTGCTCGTGGACCAGAAAGGCGTGGCCTGCCACACCGGGCGGCGCAACTGCTTCTTCCTGGCGGCGCGGGGCGGCGAATGGGTAGAGATTGCCAAGCCCGAGGTCAGCCCGGAGGCGCTGTACGGGCACTGAAACTGTTACGCTTTGTCACCGCACTTGAAGGCGCAGGGGATTTTGGGGAAAAGAAGCCTAGATAGAATATAAAATCACCGGGGGTTGCTCATGCCGTTCGCATTGCCGGAGTTCCGTGCCCAACGCCTCGTCCTCGCCGCAGCGGCACTGGCCCTCGCCTTGGGCGGCGCCGCGGCCACCCGCATCGCCATGGCGGATGACAGCGCCAACTACCCCGCCGCCTCGCTCACAGCGCCCGCCGCCCCGGCAGCGCTGATCGCGCGCGGCAAATACCTGACCACGGCAGCGGATTGCGCGCCCTGCCATACCGGCCCGGGCCATGCGCCCTTCTCCGGCGGGCTGGTGGTGGACACGCCCTATGGCGGCCTCGCGACCCCCAACATCACGCCGGACAAAGATACCGGCATCGGCAACTGGTCGGACAAGGATTTCTACAACGCCCTGCATTACGGCGTGTCCCCCGGGCGCTCGTATCTGGTGTTCCCTAAATTCCTGTACCCGGCCATGCCGTATACCTCCTACACCAAGCTCTCTTATGCGGATGTTATGGCCATCAAGGCTTATCTCTTCTCGCTGCCGCCGGTGAAGGTGGCCCCCACCCCCAACTCCATGGCCTTCCCCTTCAACCAGCGCCCGGTGCTGCTCGGCTGGCGGATTCTGTTCTTCCGCGCCGGCCCCATGCACATGGACCCGAGTTGGGATGAGCACCTGAAGAACGGCGCGTACCTCACCGAGGTGCTGGGCCATTGCGGCGAATGCCACACCCCGCGCAACATGCTCAGCGCCATGGAGACCGGCCGCGCCTACGCCGGGGCGGCGATCGACGACCTCTACGCCCCGAACATCTCCTCGGACAAAACCCAGGGCGTGGGCGGCTGGACCCAGGCCGACCTCGTGGCTTACCTGCATGATGACGGCAACATGGTGAAGGGCTCGCCCTATGGCTCCATGGGCGACATGACCGATAACTCCACCAGCCAGTTGCCGATCTCCGACGTCATCGACATCGCCAACTACCTGCAGACCGCGACCAAGCCGCAGCATACCACCCCGCCCGCCGCAGTGGCCGACGCCGCCGCCTCCGCCAGCCGGGGCGCTGCCGTGTATGCCGCCAACTGCGCCGGGTGCCATGGCAAGACCGGCGGCGGCCTGCCGCCGAAATTTGTGCCCAATCTCGCGGGCAACGACTCCATCAACGCCGCCGAGCCGTTCAACGTCATCGGCCCGGTGCTGAGCGGGCTCGACCCGTGGGGCAAGGGCCCGGCCATGCCGAGCTTCGCCGTGCGCCTGTCGGACCAGCAGATCGCGGATGTCGCCAATTATGTCCGCACCGCCTGGGCCAACCAGGGCGTGGCAAACGCCACCCCGGCCGACGTGATGCGCCTGCGCGGCATCGCCGTTGTGCCGGCCATGGCCGATGCCGAATCCGACGCGCTGGGCTGCCCGCGTGTCTCCCCCGCTGGCGGGCCGAACACCGTCGCCGATCCGGGCAACGGGCTGCTGGACATCTACCAGGGCGCAACCCCGGCCACCCTGGCCAACCGCACCCGCACGCTTATCGCCGCCGTGCGCGCCAACAACGCCACCATCAGCGATGCCGACCTGACCAACACGCTGGTCGCGGCCTATTGCCCGGTGGTGGCACATGCGGCTGGGCTGAGCCTCTCGGCCAAGCAGGCCGTATTGCGTGACTTCATCGCCGGGTCTGCGCCGCTTGTCGCAGCCCATTAAAGTGGAAACTGTCACGGGAGCGGCGATATTGCCGCTCCTGCCGGAACTGGCGCGGCTGCGCATCGCCGTGTTCCGGGAGTTCCCGTATCTGTACGAAGGCGATCTCGCCTACGAGCAGACCTATATGCGCGTCTATGCCGAAGCCCAGGCCGCCGCCATCATCATTGCGCGCGATGGCGAAAGGATTGTCGGAGCCTCCACCTGCCTGCCGCTGGCGGCGGAAACGCCCAACGTGCAAAAGCCGTTCCGCGATGCGGGCATGGACATCCCGCGCATTTTCTATTTCGGCGAGAGCGTGCTGGAGTCCGCCTATCGCGGCCGGGGCATCGGGGTGAAATTCTTCGAGGCCCGCGAGGCCCAGGCCCGCGCGCATGGCTATGGCATCACCGCCTTCTGCGCCGTGCAGCGCCCGGCGGACCATCCTGCCCGCCCGAAGGATTACCAGCCGCTGGATGATTTCTGGCGCAAGCGCGGCTACACGCCATACCCGGAACTGGTCTGCACCATATCCTGGCGGGAGGTGGGCGCGAATCTTGAGACCGAAAAACCGCTGATGTTCTGGATAAAAATTCTATGAAACTCGCCCTTGCCGCCTTCGGGGTCACCCCGCCGCCCAGCCGCGCCGCCTTCATCACCCGCATCGAGCGCCTAGCCGCCGAGGCCTCGCTCGCCGGGGCGGATCTGCTCGTCCTGCCAGAGTATTTCTCCATGGTGCTGGCGGGGGTTGAGATCAAAGCCCCCGACATCGCCGCCGAGCTGGAATATGTCGTCAACGCCGCCGGCCAGCTCCTGGAGCAAATCGTGACGCTGGCACAACGGCACAAGCTGCATATCCTGGCTGGCTCCATTCCTATGCGCGACGCTAATGGCAAAGTGCGCAACCGCGCCCCGTTCATCGCCCCCTCCGGCGCCGTGAAGTTCCAGGACAAGCAGGCGATGACGCGATTCGAGGCCGAGCTATGGAATGTGAGCGGCGGCGAGGGCCCGAAAGTGTTCGATACAGCCCTGGGCCGCATCGGCGTCTCCATCTGCTACGATTCCGAGTTTCCGCTCCATGTCCGTGCCCAGGTGGCGGCGGGGGCGAAGCTCATCCTCATCCCCTCCTGCACCGCCTCCATGGCCGGGTTCAACCGCGTGCGCCTCTCGGCCCGCGCCCGCGCCGTGGAAAACCAGTGCTACACCGCCGTGGTGCCGCTGGTGGGCAATGCCGCCTGGTCCGGCTCCATCGACGAGAATTACGGCCATTGCGCGCTGTTCACCCCCTGCGACACGGGCTTTCCTGATGACGGTGTGGCCGCGGCGGGGCCGATGAACGAGCCGGGCCTGACCTTCGCGCCGGCGTATTTCACCGCCATCGATGCTGTCCGTGTGGCGGGGAATGTGCTCAACCACCGCGACTGGCAGAGCGTGCGCCCCTGCCCGGTCGTGGAGCTCCTGTGACGAAGATTTTTATCATTGCCGGTGAGGCAAGCGGAGATGTCCTGGGCTTGCGTCTGATGACGGCGCTGCGCGCGCTCCGGCCGGACATCCGGTTCAGCGGCATTGGCGGAGCGCGCATGGCGGAGGCCGGGCTCACCTCGCTATTCCCCATGCAGGAGCTGGCGCTGATGGGCCTCGCCGAGATCCTGCCGAAAATCCTGCGTCTGAAGCGCCGCTTGCGGGAGACGGTCGAGGCCATCCGAGCGGAGAGGCCCGATATCGTGCTGACCATCGACAGCCCCGGCTTCACCCTGCGCGTCCTCAAGGCCATCGGGCCCGGCGGCCCCAAGCGCGTGCATTACGTGGCTCCACAAGTTTGGGCCTGGCGGCAGGAACGGGTGAAACATTTCCCCGGCCTGTGGGACGAGCTGCTCTGCCTGCTGCCCTTCGAGCCGGAATTCTTTGCCCCGCACGGGTTGCATCCGGTGTTCACCGGGCATCCGGTGCTGGAATCCGGCGCTGACAAGGGCGATGCCGCGCGGTTTTTCGCTCGCCACAGCCTGGCACCGGATGCCGTGCCCATCGTGCTCATGCCAGGCTCACGCGTGACGGAAACCAAGCGCCTGCTTCCGGTGTTCCGTGAGACGCTGGCGCTGCTGGCATCGCAAGTGCCGGGCCTGCAGCCCGTTGTCGCCGCTGCCGCCGGGGTGGCCGAGCATGTCGCCGGCCATACCGAGGACTGGCCGGTGCGGCCCATCATCGTGCGCGATGTGGCCGAACGTTACGACGCTTTTGCCGCCGCCAGGGCCGCGCTGACCAAGTCCGGTACCTCCACGCTCGAACTCGCCATGGCCGGGGTGCCGATGGCAGTCACCTACCGCGTAAACCCGATCTCCGCCTTCCTCGGCCGCCGGCTGATCAAGGTGCCCTACGTG
>DATIWS010000292.1:0-2136 GCA_035519275.1 Acidocella sp.
AAAATGACTCGTGGCAAATCTTGGGGTTGGGAAAAATCTTCACAAGCTCGATGTAGTAGCGATTGCGCGACGCCCTGACTATATGTTGTTATGTCCCTCGCTTTAGAAACTGGAAGCCGGCAGATGAACATGATGACTAAACCAGAGGCTGTGCTGCTCAACGAAGACATCGTGCAGCTGCGCGGCCGCCATCCGGTGCAGGTTGACCGCTCCCGCGATGCGTTGGTGACGGATTTCGGCCGCGCCACGCTCGACGACCGTTATCTGCTGCCCGGCGAGGGCTACCAGGACCTGTTCGCCCGCGTCGCCTCCTACTACGGCGACGATGCCGCGCACGCCCAGCGCCTGTACGACTACATCTCCAGGATGTGGTTCATGCCGGCCACCCCGGTGCTGTCCAATGGCGGCACGGATCGCGGCCTGCCCATCTCCTGCTTCCTCAACGAAGCTTCGGACAGCCTGGAAGGCATTGTCGGCCTGTGGAACGAGAATGTCTGGCTCGCCTCCAAGGGCGGCGGCATTGGCTCTTACTGGGGCAATCTGCGTTCCATCGGCGAGAAGGTCAAAGGCGCCGGCAAGACCTCCGGCATTATTCCGTTTATCCGCGTCATGGATTCCCTCACCCTCGCCATCTCCCAGGGTGATCTGCGGCGCGGCTCGGCGGCGGTGTACCTGCCCGTCTGGCATCCTGAGATCGAGGAATTCGTCGAAATCCGCCGCCCCACCGGCGGCGACCCCAACCGCAAGGCGCTCAACCTGCACCATGGCATCCTGATTTCGGATGCGTTCATGCGCGCCGTCGAAGCCGACGAGCAATGGTCGCTGCGCTCGCCCAAGGACGACAGCCACGTGCGCTCCATCTCGGCGCGCGCTTTGTGGGTTCGCATCCTCACCGCCCGCATCGAAACCGGCGAGCCGTACCTCATCTTCTCCGACCATGTGAATAACGCGCGCCCCGAGCAGCACAAGCTGGCTGGGCTGGAGGTGAAGACCTCGAACCTGTGCGCCGAGATCACCCTGCCCACCGGCATCGACCAGTACGGCAAGCAGCGCACCGCGGTGTGCTGCCTCTCCTCGCTGAACCTTGAGACCTGGTTCGAGTGGCACAAGGATGAGCACTTCATCGAGGACGTGATGCGTTTCCTCGACAACGTGCTGCAGGACTTCATCAACAAGGCCCCGAACTCCATGGAACGCGCCAAATACGCCGCCTATCGCGAGCGTTCCGTCGGCCTGGGCGTCATGGGCTTCCACTCCTTCCTGCAAGAACAGAACGTGCCGTTCGAGAGCGTGATGGCGAAGGTGTGGAACACCAAGATGTTCAAGCATATCCGCGCCGGGGCGGACGCGGCTTCCAAGAAGCTGGCTGCCGAGCGCGGCGCCTGCCCGGATGCGGCGGATTACGGCATCGAGGAGCGCTTCAGCCACAAGATCGCCATCGCCCCCACCGCCTCCATCTCGATCATCGCCGGCAACACCTCGCCGGGCATCGAGCCGATCGCGGCCAACGTGTTCCTGCAGAAGACGCTCTCCGGCAGCTTCGCCGTGCGCAACGCCTATCTGCAGCGCCTGCTCGCCGCCAAGGGGAGGGATACGGACGAGATCTGGTCGTCGATCACGCTGAACAAGGGCAGCGTGCAGCATCTCGACTTCCTGACCGAGCAGGAGAAGGCGGTGTTCAAGACCGCGTTCGAGCTGGACCAGCGCTGGATCATCGAGCACGCGGCGGATCGTACGCCCTATGTTTGCCAGAGCCAGTCGGTGAACCTGTTCCTGCCCGCCAACGTCCATAAGCGGGATCTGCATCAGATCCACTTCCTGGCATGGAAGCGGGGGATGAAGTCGCTGTACTACTGCCGCTCGCTCTCGATCCAGCGGGCGGATACGGTGAGCGATATGCTCAAGCAGCCGACCGATATCGCCACGCCGCATGCCGCGCCGGTGAAGGTGGCGCAGGCCCGGGTGGATTATGAGGAGTGCCTCTCCTGCCAGTGAGGGGGCGGCACACCTGATCCAGGGGCTGGTTGAAGAATAGGAGGCACCCGCCTTGGTTCAGCCCTTTCATCTGGCTTTTCCGGTGCATGATCTTGCCGAGGCCCGCCGCTTTTATGGCGAGTTGCTCGGCTGCCCCGAGGG
>DATIWS010000293.1:0-3607 GCA_035519275.1 Acidocella sp.
GCCGTGCTGGTGCTGGTTATCGCCAGCATCTCCTTCCCGCTGCTGCTCGACCGCCCGGCAACGCTGGGAGTGGCCATCCGCACCTCGGTAGCGGCGGTGAGGCGCAACCCCTTCCCGCTGGCGCTATGGGGCGCGATCGTCGCCGCCGGGCTGGTGCTGGGAACGATTCCGGTCTTTGTCGGGCTGATCGTGGTGCTGCCCGTGCTTGGACACGGCACATGGCATCTGTACCGGGCCATGGTGCCACGGGCTGGGCTAAAATAGAAAATCCCGCTTGGCGTACCAGCTTTCCACCAGGGCCCGGGCGTGGGGCGATTCGTCGAGGAGCCGGCCATGCTGGGCGGCCAGGCGTTCGGTAAAGCGCAGAAACATTTGCGCCGCCTTCATGGCCGGATCCTCTGGCTGGGTGTGGCGCAGGGCCCCGCCCAAATAGTCGAGCGGCGCCTCGATGGCCTGGTCCAGCCCGAACTCCCTGGCGAAATAGACGGAATTGTAGAAAAGCTCGCCGGGCTTGTCGCGCATCGTCTCGAAGGGCGAGCGGTAATGCTCGGAATGCCCGGCCTCAGCGGCGGGACGCCCTGCGGCCAGAGCCTTGAGCCAGCCCGCCGCCATTTTCTGCAAAATCTGCCAGCCGCTGCGGCGGGGATAATGCGCGAAGTTGATCTGCGCGTGCCGCCGCGCGGGCAGTACTTTGCCCCCGGCGAAGGCGCCGTGGTTGCCAGCACCGATGGCAACGCCCGGCAGCCCGGCGCGGAGGATCAGCTTGTCGACATTGGTATCCCCGGCCCAGCGATGACGCAGCCGCAGCGGCACTATGAGTTCGTTCGGGTCATCCAGCTCGGTCTGGCCGTAATTCACCAGCTGGGCAGTGATTACAGGCTCGTTGGCGGATAGCAGCGTGGCCAGCGGCGAAGAATTTTCGGTGGCGATGAACTCGTCCGCGTCGATGAACACCACCCAATCCGCGCCGAACAACTGCGAAGCCGCCTGATAGCCCCAGCTGTTGATGGCGATCTCGTCGAAGCTGATGGAGTGCGTCTGTACCACGGTGAGCGGCACGCCTTCGGCCTGGAGCGCCCGCAGGATCTCCAGCGTACGGTCTGTGCTGCCGTTATCCAGGAACAGCATATGGCCGACATGCCGGGCGTTATGGCGGACAAACGCCTCGGTGATGTCGTCCTCATTGAGGATGCGCGTGACTGAGACGAGCTTGGGCAAGTTTCATTCCTTGTTCCAAGCTCATATATGCCGCCTCCACAAATTATGTATAGATTGTAATAATAACATTAGCCTATGTTCACGCAGATTTGAGTCTGCCTGGCCTTTTGAAAGGCTGAATATGTGATCATGCGCCGGCAGCGGCCGTTCCAGTACAAAATTTTATTTTTCAGCAATTTATATAGCACGCCAAGGCCGGCAAAATTCGTTACAATAAAATATCGATTGAGTGCTGGGCGAAACACATGGACCACAGCAAAGGGGGCACACGGCTATGATTCACTTTATCGTCTGGATCGTGATTTCGGGTATCGCAGGCTTTATCGCCAGCAAGATTATCAACAAAAGCGGCTCCGGCCTGTTCATGGACATCATCCTGGGCATCGTGGGCGGCATTGTTGGCGGTTTCATCGTCGACCACATTCCAGCGCTGGCCAATATTGGCGGCGGTCTGATCATCGAAGCAATCGTGGCGACGGCCGGCGCCATGCTCGTGATCTTCGTGTGGAATCTCGTGTTCCGAAGCAACAGGTGACACTCATGCAAACAGGCCAGCCAAGCGGTGGATTATCCGCTTAGCTGGCCTGCTTTTGTACGCCTAAGCCCTGGCTATTCCCACTCGATGGTTCCAGGGGGCTTGGACGTGATGTCGTAGGTGACACGGTTGATGCCGCGCACCTCGTTCACGATCCGCCCGGCGACGCGGGTGAGGAACCCGACATCGTACGGATAGACCTCGGCGGTCATGCCATCGGTGCTGGTTACGGCGCGGAGCGCGCACACATTGTCGTAGGTGCGGCCATCGCCCATCACGCCCACGGACTTCACCGGCAGCAGCACGGCGAAGGCCTGCCAGATGGCGTCGTACAGCCCGGCGGCGCGGATCTCTTCCAGGTAGATGGCATCGGCCTTCTGCAGAACCGCCACCTTCTCGCGCGTCACCTCGCCCAGCACCCGGATGGCAAGGCCCGGCCCGGGGAACGGATGGCGGCCGACGATGGTCTCGGGCAGGCCGAGTTCGCGGCCCAGGGCGCGCACCTCGTCCTTGAACAGCTCGCGCAGGGGCTCGACCAGCTTCAGCTTCATGTAGGCCGGCAGGCCGCCCACGTTGTGGTGGGACTTGATGGTGACAGACGGCCCGCCAATGGCGGAGACGGACTCGATTACGTCAGGGTAAAGCGTGCCCTGGGCCAGGAATTCGGCGCCGCCGAGCTTCTGGGACTCCTCATCGAACACGTCGATGAACAGCTTGCCGATGATTTTCCGCTTCTGTTCCGGGTCTGTTACGCCTGCGAGATGACCGAGGAACAAATCAGATGCATCGCGGTGGATGAGCGTGATGTTGAACTGGTCGCGGAACACGCGCACCACCTCTTCGGCCTCCCCCGCGCGCAGCAGGCCGTGGTCGACGAAGATGCAGGTGAGCTGATCGCCGATGGCCTCATGGATGAGCGCAGCGGCCACGGAGGAGTCCACCCCGCCGGAGAGGCCGCAAATGACCTTGCCGCTACCGACCTGGGCGCGAATCTTGGCGATTTCCGCCTGGCGGAAGCCCGCCATCGTCCAGTCGCCGGAAAGGCCGCACACCTTGTGCGTGAAGTTGCGGATGAGCTGCGCGCCGTGCGGGGTATGTACCACCTCCGGGTGGAACATGGCGCCGTAGAATTTGCGCTCGTCATTGGCGATGAGCGCGTAGGGCGCGCCTTCCGACACAGCCACGGTGCGGAACCCGGGCGGGGGAGCAGAAATATGGTCGCCATGGGACATCCAGACCTTCTCGCGCGCGCCGACGGACCATACGCCCTCGAACAGCGCGCAATCGGCCACAACGTCGACATAGGCGGCGCCGAATTCACGGATTTCCGCGCCCTTGGCATCGCCGCCAAGCTGCACGCACATGGTCATCTGGCCGTAGCAGATGCCCATCACTGGCACGCCAGCCTGGAACACCCATTCCGGGGCGCGGGGCGAGCCTTCATCAGCCACGCTGGCCGGGCCGCCGGAGAGGATGATGCCCTTGGGGGCAAAAGCCTGCATCCGCGCCACATCGGCGTTGAAGGGGATGATCTCGCAATACACGCCGCTCTCGCGCACGCGGCGGGCAATCAGCTGGGTAACCTGGCTGCCGAAGTCCAGGATCAGAATTTTTTCATCGCTCATGCGCTCCCCTAGCGCATCAAGCGGTCACGTCCAAGAGAGAGGTGAGCGGATCCCAGGCATAAGCGGTCTGCGGAATGTCTTCTCCGGCCACTTGTGTCATCCCCGCCGCGATGCATTTGCCGCCGAGGCGCTGGTAGAAATAGCGGGAGGGATTGTCCCGCAGCACCCAGGCATAGGCGGAACGGCAGCCGAGCTTGGCCAGATGCTTGGCCGAGGCGCGCAGCAACTG
>DATIWS010000294.1:0-2762 GCA_035519275.1 Acidocella sp.
TCTTGTTATTCGGCGGTGAATTTTGACCCCTGATTTGGAGAGGCCCCCTCGGGGCGGACAGGTTCAGGCTCCGGCATGCGCACGCCGACGGCCAGGATTTGCCGCAACATGTCTGGCCGGCCTTTGGCCATGATGTCGGCCAAACTGTATTTTTCCAGCGATGCGAAGAAGCTCTTAACAGCGTCTTTGAAAACGCACACCATCCCGCAGGATGGTGCCAAAGCGCACTCGCCGCAGCCCACGAGATCGACCTTGCCTTCAGTATGGCGCACCATCTGGCCGATATTGATCTCGGCGGCCGGCCGGGCCAGGCGGATGCCGCCACCGCGGCCACGCAGGCTCCGCACATAACCGGAGCCGGCTAGGTCGCTCACCACCTTCATCAGATGATTCTGCGAAATGCCGTAGGCGCCGGCGATCTCACCGATCGAGCAAAGCCGGTCTTCGTGCGCCGCCAGGTAGAGCATCACCCGGATCGCAAAATCAGTGAATCGTGTCAGGCGCATCGGCCACTCCATAGATGCATATCACTTGCATGTTATCCGCTTGTCGTTTAAAGAGGCATTCATAATACATCTTTTAAGGTCGAATACCATGCAAATCGTTGAAGGTCTCGACGAACCCCGCTTGGCTGCGCTCGTGGACCGTTTTTACGCCAAGGTGCGCGCCGATACGCTGCTAGGCCTCTTGTTCAATCGCGCCATCGGCGACTGGCCAGAGCATCTTGGAAAGCTGGCGGCATTCTGGTCCTCGGTGATGCTGACCTCCGGCAAGTACAAGGGGCAGCCTTTGCCCGCGCATCTGCGTCACCAGGCGGAGATTACACCAGAGATGTTCGAACGTTGGCTGGCGTTGTGGGAGCGGACGGCCAGGGAGTGCCTGGCACCCGCAGGCGCTGCGGCGGTGATCGCCAAGGCGCACCGCATCGCCGACAGCCTGCAGATGGCATTGTTCCACCGCCTGCCGCCACCACCCCCACCTCGCGTCCACAGCCCGCAAATAGGCCGCTGATCCGGCACAAAAGCAGCCCCTCATTTTCCGCATGACGGAAGCGGTCGCTGCAAGACGCAGCGCCCCGCCCGGCAATGCTGCCTTTTTACTTGTTACCTAAGGAGATCCCCCATGCTCACAGCCGACCAGACCGCGATCATCAAGGCCACTGTTCCGATCCTGGAAACCGGCGGCGAGGCGTTGACCACGCATTTCTACAAGATCATGCTGGGCGAATATCCGCAGGTGCGGCCGCTATTCAACCAGGCGCATCAGGCCAGCGGCTCCCAGCCGCGCGCCCTGGCCAACAGCGTGCTGCAATATGCGCGGCACATCGACAATCTCGGCGCGCTCGGCAATCTTCCGGCACAGATCATCCAGAAGCATGTCTCGCTGCAGATCAAGCCTGAGCACTACCCCATTGTCGGTACTTGCCTGGTGCGCGCCATCCGCGAGGTGCTGGGCGCGGAAATCGTCACCGATGCGGTGATCGAGGCCTGGGGCGCTGCCTATTGGCAGCTGGCCAATATCCTCATAGGGGCCGAGAAGGCCGAGTATGACCAGCTGGCCGCCGCCCCTGGCGGCTGGCGCGGCGCCCGCCGGTTCCGCGTGGCCCGCAAGGTGGTAGAGAGCTCCGAGATCACCTCTTTCTATCTCGAGCCGGTGGACGGCAAAGCGGTGGTGGATTTTGCACCAGGTCAATATCTGGGGCTGCGCCTTGTCATCGACGGGCAAGAGGTACGCCGCAACTACTCGCTCTCGCAGGCCGCGAATGGTAAAAACCTGCGCATCAGCGTGAAGCGTGAGCGGGGCGGTCTGGTGTCCAACTTCCTGCACGACAGCGTTCTTGAAGGCGACGTGCTGGACGTTTTCCCGCCCGCCGGCGAGTTCACCCTGCGCGACGGCGCCTCTCCCGTGGTGTTGATCAGCGGCGGCGTCGGCATCACGCCAACCCTTGCCATGGCTGAGACGGCGTTGGCCAAAGGCGGGCGAGAGGTGACTTTCCTGCATTACGCCCGTAACGGCGACGTCCACGCTTTTTCGCAAACACTGGAGGACTGGTCTGCAAACCATCCGCAGTTCCAAAGCTTCATCGTGTACGAGCAAGGCGAACTGGGCGAAGACAGCAAGGCAGATGCACTGGGGCGGCCAGCCATCGATCACCTGGAGCGCTGGGTGCCAGCCAGCCGCGACTGCGATGCGTATTTCCTCGGGCCGAAACCATTCATGGCCTTCATCAAGCGGAGCCTAGCAGCACTTGGTCTGGCCAGCAGCCGGATGCATTACGAGTTCTTCGGCCCGGCGGAGGCTCTGGACTGAGCCGCATCATGCGCCATGCCGCCGCAATCGCGGCGGTATGGCCTTCTGACCATGGCGGGCGGTACTATGGGGCATGAAGACAAGCAAAGAGCCCGCTGGCGAGCTAACGGATGAGGATTACCGAACCCTTGCGGCGCTTCACACATTTCAGTGAGGATGCACACGGCTCTCTGGCGAGCAGTCCGCTCATGGGCCACTTTTCCCCCTCATACCGCCGTAAGGAAACGCTAACCAGAAGCAGCCAGGCCGTTATTGGTGACTATAACGTTAATTCAGCCATTTACATCAGCGCTATATCCAAAATGAGAAAACCGGCGTTGCCGCCGGGCCCAGTGCACCATCAGCTCAACGTGTTCACCGTCCAGGTCGCGGATTTCACGGCTGCTGCCGTCTCCAGCGTGGTCACGGCCTTGCCCAGCTCGCGCTCGGTAGAGCTGGAGGCAACTAGCGTC
>DATIWS010000295.1:0-9500 GCA_035519275.1 Acidocella sp.
CTGTGCAGCGAGATCACCCTGCCGACCGGCGTCGATCGCGACGGCAAGCAGCGCACCGCGGTGTGCTGCCTCTCCAGCCTCAACCTCGAGACCTATCTCGAGTGGCACGAGCATCCGACCTTCATCGAGGACGTGATGCGCTTCCTCGACAACGTCCTGCAGAGCTTCATCGACAACGCCGGCAGCGACTTCTCGCGCGCCACCTACGCCGCCATGCGCGAGCGCTCGGTGGGCTTGGGCGTCATGGGCTTCCACTCCTTCCTGCAGCAGAACAACATCCCGATCGAGGCCGTGATGGCCAAGGTATGGAACAAGAAGATGTTCAAGCACATCCGGGCCGGGGCGGACGCCGCTTCGAAGAAGCTGGCGCAAGAGCGCGGCGCCTGCCCCGATGCCGCCGATTACGGCATCATGGAGCGCTTCAGCCACAAGATCGCCATCGCCCCGACGGCGTCGATCTCCATCATCACCGGCAACACATCGCCGGGTATCGAGCCGATCGCGGCCAATGTGTTCCTGCAGAAGACGCTCTCCGGCAGCTTCTCCGTGCGCAACCGCCCGCTGCAGAAAGTGCTTGAGAAATACGGCAAGGATGACGAGGAGACCTGGAGCTCCATCACCACCACCAAGGGCTCGGTGCAGCATCTGGACTTCCTGAGCCAGCACGAGAAGGATGTGTACAAGACCGCCTTCGAGCTGGATCAGCGCTGGGTTGTCGAGCACGCGGCCGACCGCGCGCCCTATATCTGCCAGAGCCAATCGATCAACATCTTCCTGCCGGCCAATGTGAATAAGCGCGACCTGCACCAGATTCACTACCAAGCCTGGAAGAAGGGCGTGAAGTCGCTGTATTACTGCCGCTCGCTCTCCATCCAGCGCGCGGACAATGTCTCCGAGAAGAAGGAGAAGGCATCCATGCTCACCCATGCGGTGGCGAATGATGCGGACCAGCCCCTGCCGATGGCGGCCAGCAGCACCAATTACGAAGAGTGCCTGGCCTGCCAGTAAGTCTGGGTCTCATCCCCTGAACATCTGCCCGGGGTGTCGCGCCGAAAGGCGCGCATCATAAAAAAGCGCCCCTTTGGGGCGATGGCCCTGGCTTACATAAAACCCAAGAACGGGGCATTATATTGGCCCAGTCTTTGAAGGCGTTTCTCATGAGCGGACAAATCACCAACCCCGTCGCCACCGAAGGGGAGCAGAAATTCGACCTGTTGACCGAAAACCCGGTCTACAAGCCGTTTCGCTACCCCTGGGCCTACGATGCGTGGCTGACGCAGCAGCGCGTGCATTGGCTGCCTGAGGAAGTGCCGCTCGCCGATGACGTGAAGGACTGGCACAAGAATCTGACGGAAGCCGAGCGCAACCTGCTTACCCACATCTTCCGCTTCTTCACCCAGGCGGATGTCGAGGTGAACAATTGCTACATGAAGCAGTATTCCCGTGTGTTCAAACCCACGGAAGTGCTGATGATGCTCTCCGCCTTCTCGAATATCGAGACCGTGCACATCGCCGCCTATTCGCATCTGCTGGATACGGTCGGCATGCCGGAGGTCGAATACACCGCCTTCCTCAAATACAAGGAGATGAAGGACAAATACGATTACATGCATGGCTTCTCGGTCGAGAATAAGCACGAGATCGCCAAGACCCTGGCGGCTTTCGGCGCCTTCACCGAAGGTCTGCAGCTCTTCGCCACCTTCGCGATTCTGCTCAACTTCCCGCGCTTCAACAAGATGAAGGGCATGGGCCAGATCATCACCTGGTCGGTGCGCGACGAGTCCCTGCACTGCGAAAGCATCATCAAGCTGTTCCGCACCTTCGTGGGCGAGAACCCGGAGGTGTGGACCGAGGAACTGCGCCGGGATATCTACCTGACCTGCGCCACCATCGTCGATCACGAGGATGCGTTCATCGACCTCGCCTTCGAGATGGGGGCGATCGAGGGCCTCACCGCCGAGGAAGTGAAGCGCTACATCCGCTACATCGCTGACCGTCGCCTCGCGCAGCTCGGGCTGAACGCGCTCTTCCATGTCGAGAAGAATCCGCTCCCCTGGCTGGACGAAATGCTGAACGCGGTCGAGCACGCGAATTTCTTCGAGAACCGCTCCACCGAGTACAGCAAGGCCTCAACAACCGGAAGTTGGGAAGACGCCTTCGCCGAATTCGACAATGGAGAGCCTTTGTCCTCCGTCCCCGCCTGATACCCCGCCAGCAAAGCTCTATCTGACGTAGAGCTTTGCTGTATCGGCTGATTAGCCCCAATATCCGGCCACGCCGCAAAAAATTTGCGTTATTTGTTGGCAACCGGCCTGTTCAGTCCCCGCAAATACATGCAATACAACCGGAAAGCGGTTATCGACGCTTGGGGTTTAGACTAAACTGAATGATGAAATGGCAGTCGTGACAGACTCAGACGACGATACAGACATCCCGGCCCGCGGCCAGAGCCCGGCGCCGCGCTACAGTCGCCGCCTTTCGGATAAGATCCTGATCGCCTTTCATCATGCCTGCGACCAGGGCGATTACGAGATCGCCGAGCAGCTGCTGCGCATTCTGGAGACCATGCTTACCCGCCGGACCGTGCCGCCCGACGCCAATCGCCGCAAGAGCATCGAGAGCTTGGTGGCGGCGCATGAGCGCCTGTGGCACCTGCGCCACCCGGAAAGGCAGTACGGCTGAGCGGTTCAGCTCGCCGCGTATTTCTGGAACGTCTCGTCACCATCGACATGGAATTCCATGCCGGCCCACTGGTTATACTGGTCGTACCATAGGCTCATGTGCAGCTTGCCAGTGATGTCGAAGCGCTGCGCCAGCAGCTTCCCGCCCTCGACCGTCGGCAGGTAGTTCCAACCCGACGAGTTGACGATGGCAGGGTAATGCCGCCCGGTCTCCACATTCAGGATCATCGCGTTCAGCATCGCCTTGTTCCAATAGGTCATGGGCAGCATCGGCGGCTGGTCCGTGTAGTTGTAGTTACCGGCCTTGGTGCTCTGTATGGCATAGCCGCCCGGAATGGGCTGCGCATGCACTTCCAGCTTCGTGCCGTCATGATTCACGTAGCTGTCAAGGGTCCGGAACGCGCCGCCAGACCAGCACTCCACCGCCTGGGCCGTGTAGCGGAACAGCGCGATCCCGGCCATGGTGACAACCAGCGCGACGTTGATCTCCACCCGCAAGTCGTCACCGCTGCGGGTGAACGAGACATGGTGCTCACCGATGGGCGAACCGTTACGCAGAACCTTGAATGCGATCCGGCCACTCGGCGGCACGGGCAGATCATCCGCGCAGGCAGGGCTTGCCAGCGCCAATGCCCCCGCACCGGCCAGAAATCGCCGTCTATCCATTCCCCAAGCTCTCCCTTCGCCTGTTCCGTTCCGATACATTCCTAGCCGCAGACAGGGGCGACACGCGCCGCGCGCCATGGCACTATAGTGCCATGCACCAGCTGATTCTACTCCGCCACGCCAAAGCCGAACCACAGGGCCATACCCCTGACCATGAGCGCACGCTCACCGAAGCCGGGCGCGAGGCCGCGGGCAGGATCGGCCGGGCGATGCGCAAGGCTGGGCTCGCGCCGGACGTTGTGCTGGTCTCCACCGCCACCCGCACGCAGCAGACGCTGGAGGCGCTGGAGGACGCGAATGTGTGGGATGAGTGGCCAAACATCGATTCCCTGGCCCAAATCTATATGGCCACCTCCGGCCAACTGCGGGATGTGCTTCAGAACCTACCCGAGAGCGTGCGCAGCGCGCTCGTCATCGGCCACAACCCAGGCCTGCACGAACTGGCCCTCAGCCTGGCCGGCCCGGTGCGCTCCCGTCCGGAGCTGAAGCGCATTGAGGACGGCTTCCCCACATCGGCAATGGCGGAATTCCTTGTTTCAACGCCGTGGCGGCGGCTCGCCCCCGGGGGCGCGGCGTTGCAGCGCTTCATCGTTCCAAAGGACCTTGCCTAGGCCATTCCGCATGGCTGCGCCGCCAGCTGCGCCTTCCCCGCAGCTTTACAGGGGGCGGAGGATTTAATAACGCTCTTTGTGTCTCCCGGGCCGGGAAAGCAGTAATCCTGGCATATGATTACCCTAACAGAAGGCGAACCCGAATGACACAAACCGCATCCAGCAAGCAGGTCGGCACGGCAACGCTGACCCTTGGCGACAAGACCGCCTCCCTGCCGGTTCTCGGTGGTTCGCTTGGCACCGACTGCGTCGACGTTCGTAAGCTCCAGAGCGAACTCAACGTCTTCACGTTCGACCCGAGCTACGGCGCCACAGCCTCCTGTGAAAGCTCCATCACCTATATCGACGGCGATGAAGGCATCCTGCTGCACCGCGGCTACCCGATCGACCAGCTGGCCGAGCAGTCGACCTTCCTGGAAGTCGCCTACCTCCTGCTGAACGGCGAGCTGCCGAAGCAGGAAGAACTGACGAAGTTCTCCAACGGCGTGATGCGCCACACCATGCTGCATGAGCAGATCCGCCGCTTCTGGGACGGCTTCCGCCGCGACGCCCACCCGATGGCCATGCTCTGCTCCGTCGTCGGCGCCATGTCCGCCTTCTATCCGGACAGCATCGACATCCACGATCCGAAGCAGCGTGAGATTTCCGCCTTCCGCATGATCGCCAAGATCCCGACGATCACCGCCTGGGCGCACAAGTACAACATCGGCCAGCCCTTCATGTACCCGCGTAACGACCTCTCCTACGCGGAGAACTTCCTGTATATGTTCCACGCCGTGCCGGCTGAGGATTACAAGCCGAACCCGATCCTCACCCGCGCGATGGACCGCATCTTCATCCTGCATGCGGACCATGAGCAGAACGCCTCCACCTCCACGGTGCGTCTGGCCGGCTCCACCGGCGCCAACCCGTTCGCCTGCATCGCCGCCGGCATCGCCTCGCTCTGGGGCCCCGCGCATGGCGGCGCCAACGAGGCCGTGCTGAAAATGCTGGCCGAGATCGGCCACAAGGATAACATCCCCGACTTCATCGAGCAGGTGAAGGACAAGAACAGCAACGTGAAGCTGATGGGCTTCGGCCACCGCGTGTACAAGAACTTCGACCCTCGCGCGAAGATCATGCAGAAGACCTGCTACGAGGTGCTGAGCGAGCTTGGCATCAAGGACGAGCCGATGCTCGACCTCGCCATGGAGTTGGAGCGCATCGCCCTGGAGGACGACTACTTCGTCTCCCGCAAGCTCTACCCGAACGTCGATTTCTATTCGGGCATTATCCTCAAGGCCATGGGCTTCCCCACCCAGATGTTCACGCCGATCTTCGCGCTGGCGCGCACCGTCGGCTGGATCAGCCAGTGGAAGGAAATGATCGAGGATCCCACCAACCGCATCAGCCGTCCGCGCCAGATCTATACCGGCGCGCCGGACCGCGACTACGTGCCGCTCGTGCAGCGCGGCTAATACGCAGGAATTCGGCCTGCCAAGGCCAGGGGGCTTCCCCCTGGCCTTTTTTGTTTTTACATCGGCGCATGAAAGCCCCGCCCCCCGGCCCCTGGCGCAATCTTGTCGCCGGCCTGATCTACATGATCGTCATCGTGGCGCTGGCCACCGGCGCCTATATGCTGACCGGCTGGAACCTGAGCGACGCGTTCTATTTCGTCGTCTTCACCGTCTTCACCGTCGGCTATGAAGAGGTGCACCCCATCGTCTCGCCGGAGATGCGGGCGCTGACCATCGCCACCATCGTGCTCGGCAGCGTCGGCGTCATTTTCCTCACCGGTGCGATCGTACAGCTCTTCACCTATACGCAAATTCAGCGGATGCTGGGACACAAGCGGATGATAGCGCAAATCAAAAAGATGACCGGACATGTGATCGTCTGCGGCTATGGCCGGATCGGCGCAGCCCTGGCCGAGGCGCTGCAGGCCGGTGGCGCCGAAGTCGTGATCGTCGATCTCGACGAGGCCCGGCTGGCGCAGGCTTCGGCACAGGGTTTCACCACCTGGCAGGGCGATGCAACGACCGAGGAGGTGTTGGAGGAAGTCGGTGTGCACCGGGCGCGGGCTTTGGCCACCGTGGTGCCGAACGACGCCGTGAACGTGTTCATCACCCTCACCGCGCGGAGCCTGAACAATCAGCTGGAAATCATCGCCCGCGGCGTGTCACCCAGTACGAAGGCCAAGCTGCTGCACGCCGGGGCGAGTTCCGTGGTCATGCCCACGCATATCGGCGCCGAGCGAATCGCCCAATTGATCCTGTACCCCCGTACCTCGAGCATCACCGAGGGCACGCAGCGCATGCAGGCCATTGCCGCCGGGCTGCACGGGCTGGGGCTGAGTCTGGAAGTGGTGGCGGTGCCGCCGGACAGCAAGTTCGTGGGGACGACGATAGAAGCCGCGGAACGCGAGACTAACGGCACCATGTTCGTCATTGCCATCAACCGCAAGGATGGCGAGACCCTGACGCGCCCCGAGCCATCCACCGTGATCGAAGCCGGCGACGGGGTGGTCTTGGTCACCCGCTCCAGCCGCAACGCACCGAAAGTCAGCTAGCGCCCCCGGCAGCGCGCCACAAAATATGGTTGCACAGTGGCGGACCCGAAATGCGCAGCACCTGGGGCGACCAGGGGATAGTCCACCCCCTTGAATCGAAAATCTCCGATCTATATATCGGGCATTAACGATGTCAGACGCTTCCACCCTGAATTTCGACGACGCGCTGAAAGCGCTCGCCAACCCTGTGCGGCGGAAGATCCTGTTCGGGCTGAAGGACCCGGCACGGAACTTCCCCGGCCAGGAACACCCCTATGCGCTCGGCGTCTGCGCCCAGCGTATCGAGGCGGTGTGCGGCTTGTCGCAATCCACCATTTCGGCGCATCTGGCCGTTCTGCATCAGGCCGGGCTGCTGACCAGCCACAAGATCGGCCAGTGGGTGTTCTACCGGCGCGATGAGGCAGCCATCGCCGCTTTTCTGAATCATCTCAGCCAAAACCTCTAGGAGCTTTCCATGCCCAGCCTGTTCGACCCCATCAATATCGGCGACCTCACCCTGCCCAACCGAATCATCATGGCGCCCCTCACCCGCTGCCGCGCCAGCGCCGGCCGCGTGCCCAACGCCATGATGGCCGAGTATTACGCGCAGCGCGCCGCGGCCGGGCTCATCATCTCGGAGGCCACCTCGGTCACCCCGATGGGCGTGGGCTACCCCGACACCCCCGGCCTGTGGTCGCAGGAGCAGGTGGAGGGCTGGAAGCTCGTCACCAGCGCCGTGCACGAGGCCGGCGGACGCATCTTCGCCCAGCTCTGGCATGTTGGGCGCATCTCCGCGCCGCTTTATCTCAATGGCGAGCTGCCGGTGAGCGCCTCCGCCGTCGCCGCCCAGGGCCATGTCAGCCTGGTGCGGCCGCAGCAGGAATTCGTTACCCCCCGCGCCCTGGAACTGTCCGAGATTCCGGGCGTCATCGAGGCATACCGCAAGGCGGCGATGAACGCGCAGATGGCCGGGTTCGACGGCGTCGAGGTGCATGCCGCCAACGGCTACCTGCTCGACCAGTTCCTTCAGGATTCCACCAACAAGCGCGACGATGAATATGGCGGGCCGATCCAGAACCGCGCCCGGCTGCTGCTGGAGGTGACGGACGCCGCCGCCTCCGTCTTTGGCCCGGAATTGGTGGGCGTCCACCTCGCCCCACGCGGGGATGCCCACTCCATGGGCGACTCCAACCCGCTTGCCACCTTCTCCTACGTGGCGCGGGAACTGGGCGAGCGCGGCATCGCCTTCATCTGCACCCGCGAGCACAAGGGCGAGGACTGGATCACCCCGCAGCTGAAGAAGGCGTTTGGCGGGGTCGTCATCGCCAACGAGGGCTTCACCCTCGACTCAGCGCAGCAGATGCTCGATTCCGGCGAGGCCGACGCCGTCGCCTGGGGCAAGCCCTTCATCGCCAACCCGGACCTGGTCACGCGCCTGGCCAAGAAGGCCACGCTGAACGATCTGGACACCGCGACCATGTATGGCTCCGGCCCGAAGGGCTATATCGACTACCCGGCCCTGGAGGCCGTGGAGGCCTGAAGCCCAAGGCCGGGCGCCGTTTTCGTTAATTTTTTTCAACCCCCAGGCGCCTGGAACGGCGTCTGGGGGAACTTCCATGCACGCCGGCCATGGCGCTTGACCGCCTAGGTTGGTATAGACCGCATCCATTAAATTTCCGAAGGTACCCGATCCATGGCCCGGCGCCGCCAGCTCTACGAAGGCAAAGCAAAAATCCTGTTCGAGGGCCCCGAGCCCGGCACTCTCGTGCAGTACTTCAAGGATGACGCAACCGCGTTCAATGCCCAGAAGAAGGGCACGATCACCGGCAAGGGCGTACTGAACAACCGCATCAGCGAGTTCCTGATGACGAAGCTGGGCGAGATCAACATCCCCACCCACTTCATCCGCCGCCTGAACATGCGCGAGCAGCTCATCAAGGAAGTCGAGATCATCCCCATCGAGGTGGTGGTCCGCAACATCGCCGCCGGGTCCATCGCCCAGCGCCTGGGCATCCCCGAGGGCACGCGCCTGCCGCGCTCGATCGTGGAGTATTACTACAAGAACGACCAGCTCGGTGACCCGATGGTGGCTGAAGAACACATCACCGCCTTCGGCTGGGCCACCCCGCCGGACATGGACGACATCGTCCACCTCACCCTGCGCATCAACGACTTCCTCACCGGGCTGTTCCTCGGCGTCGGCATCACCCTGGTTGATTTCAAGATCGAATTCGGCCGGCTGTACGAGAACGAGGAAATGCGAATCATCCTGGCCGACGAGATCAGCCCGGATAATTGCCGCCTCTGGGATGCGAAGACCAACGAGAAGATGGACAAGGACCGCTTCCGCCGCGACCTCGGCAAGATCGAGGAAGCCTATCAGGAAGTCGCCCGCCGCCTTGGCATCCTGCCGGAAGCTGGCGCGCGCGACATGAAGGGCCCGGAGACGATGCAGTAACGCCCCCCGGCGTCATTGCGAGCGCAGCGAAGCAATCCATCTATTTTGAGGTTACCATGAAAGCCATTGTCACCGTCATGCTGAAGAACGGCGTGCTGGACCCGCAGGGCAAGGCCATCGGCCATGCCCTGCACAATCTCGGATTCCCCCAGGTGGGCGAGGTCCGCATGGGCAAGATCATCGAGCTGGAACTGACCGAGACCGACGCCGCGAAGGCCAAAGTTGCCGCCGAGGACATGGCGCGCAAGCTGCTGGCCAACACCGTCATCGAGAGTTTCAAGGTCGAGATCGCAGGCTGAGCACACGGAGCCCCTATGAAAGCCGCCATTCTGCACTTCCCCGGCATCAACCGGGAACGCGACATGATCCTCGCCGTACGCCAGAGCTTCGGCCGCGAGCCGCAACTCGTCTGGCATAAGGAGACGGAACTGCCCGCCGTCGATCTCGTCATCCTGCCGGGCGGCTTTTCCTTCGGCGACTACTTGCGCTGCGGCGCCATGGCGGCGCAAAGCCCGATCCTGCGCGCGGTGAAGGACCATGCGGCCAAAGGCGGCTAT
>DATIWS010000296.1:0-4173 GCA_035519275.1 Acidocella sp.
GGAGGGCGCCGCGGACCCCGGCGCTCCGGCCCTGCTGGCGCGCTACCAGGCGGCGCGGCGCCCCATCAACATGGCCATGCTGCTGGGCATGGACACGCTGGACCGGCTGTTCTCCACCAATTTCCCGCCGATCCGGCTGGCGCGCGACCTCGGCCTTGCGGCGGTGGAGCGCATGCCGCGGCTGAAGAAGCGGTTCATGCTCGCGGCGATGGGACGCTGAGAGGCTGTTGTAAATTCTACTCTGGCGGCCGTCTGGAGGTGATTTGCTGCGCTCCGGTGCTCACGTACTTCAACGTACGCTCCGCTCCGGTGCTCCCAAATCTCCCCCATGCGACTCACCAGAGCGAATTTCCAAACAGCCCCTAAACCCGGATAAAAGATGAAAATTTAGTCGCGCCGGGAGCGGGAGCGGCTAAATAGGCTCATGTCCGTCACAATCGTCGTCCTGCTCGCCGCCATCGTCATCGCCGTGCCGCTGTCGCGCTATGCGGGGCTGGGCAGCATTCTCGGCTATCTCGCCGCCGGGGTGGCCGTCGGCCCGTCCTGCCTCGGCCTCGTGACAGACAGCCAGGCGATCAGCGAAACCGCCGAGCTTGGCGTGACCATGCTGCTGTTCCTTATCGGGCTGGAGTTGCGGCCGCACCGTTTGTGGATCCTGCGCAAGGCGGTGTTCGGCATGGGGCTGGGGCAGATGCTGCCTACCGCGATCGCCATCGCGGGGCTGACATGGCTGGCCGGCGTCACGCCCGCCGATGCAGCGGTGCTGGGCATCGGGCTGGCGCTCTCCTCCACCGCCATCGTGCTGCCGATGCTGAACGAGCGGAACCTGCTGCCCTCGATCTCGGGGCGCGACAGCTTCGCCGTGCTGTTGTTCCAGGACATGGCGGCCATCCCCGTACTGGCGCTGCTGCCCATGCTGGCCCAGGGCGGCGCGGCCGGGCACATCTCCTGGCTCTCGGTTCTGCGCGGCGCCTTTGTGGTTGCCGCCATATTGCTGGCGGGCAGCGTGGCCGTGCGCCCGCTGTTCCGCATGGTCGGCCACGCCAAGTCCCGCGAACTGTTCACAGCCACGGCGCTGCTGCTGGTGGTGGGCACCGCCGCCCTGGCCGACTGGGCGGGGCTCTCCGCCTCGCTCGGCGCCTTCATGGCCGGCGTCATGGTCTCGGACTCGGAATACCGGCACGAGATCCAGGCCGATATCGAGCCCTTCGAGGGGCTGCTGCTCGGCTTCTTCTTCATCTCGGTCGGCCTGTCGGCCCATATCGGGCTTCTGCTGCGCCACCCCGCGCAGATCCTGCTGCTCGTCGCAGCACTGGTGCTGCTCAAGGCCGGCATCGGTTTTGCCGTCAGTTTCTTCCGCCGCCGCCTGCCCCGCTCGGCGCTGCGCTTCGGGCTGGCGCTGTCCGAGGGCAGCGAGTTCAGCTTCGTGCTGTTCGCCGCCGCAGTAGCGGAAAAGGCGCTCAGCCCCGCCCTCTCAGACATGGCGACGCTGGTGGTCGCACTCTCGATGATGGCGGCGCCGGTGCTGTTCGCAGGGGCGGAGCGGTTCGTGGTGCCGCGCCTGGAGGCGCCCAAGGCCAAGCCCCTCGACAATATCGCCCCCGCGCCGGCCGTTACGGCGGTGCCTGTGATCATCTGCGGTTTCGGGCGGTTCGGGCAGATCATGGGCCGGGTCCTGACGATGCAGCGCATCGGCTTCACCGCGCTGGACAAGAGCCAGGAGCAGGTGGACGTGGTGCGGCGCTTCGGCGGCAAGGTGTACTTCGGCGACCCGATGCGCGAGGAGGTGATGCGCGCCGCCGGGGCGGAGACGGCGCGGGTGCTCGTCATCGCGCTGGACGACATGGCCGCCTCGCTCGCGGTGGCGCAGATGGTGCGGCGGAAATTCCCGCATCTGCGCGTGGTGGCACGGGCGCGCAACCGCCGCCATGTGCATCTGCTGATGGCGGCGGGGGTGGAGACGATCGTGCGCGAGACGTTCTTCTCCAGCCTGCGTCTGACGGAATTACTGCTGGAGGAGTTGGACGTGCCTGCGGTGCAGGCGCGGCGGGCGATCGACCTGTTCCGGAATCATGACGAAAAAATACTTCTGGAGACCTACGCCATCGCCCATGACGAGAAGCAGATGATCCAGACAGCCCAGGACGCGAACAAGGAATTGCTGGATCTCTTCGAGTCGGACCATACGCCCGACGCTCTCTAATTCCCCTGCGCCAGCGCGATGCTCTTGAAGATCTGCGCCGGCAAAGTGCCGCCAAGCACTTTATTCGTGGGTGAATTGTCGTCATTGCCCAGCCACACGGCGATGATATCTCCGCCCGCATAGCCGATGAACCAGGCGTCGCGGCAATCCTGCGTCGTGCCGGTTTTGCCAGCCGTGTAGATGTTCGGGATGAACGCCGCCTTTCCGGTACCGCCGGTCACCACGGCGCGCATCATGCCTGCCACCGCCTGGGCCTGGGCGGGGTCCACCACCGGCACGGGTTCGGGATGCGGCGCTGGCGCGCCGTTAATTTTATTAACAGCATAGGGAGTAACGCGCTCGCCGCCGTTGAAGAAGGTGGCGTAGGCGCCCGCCATCTGCAGCACGCCGACAGCCCCGGTGCCCAGCGCCATGGTCGCGTCGTCGGGGAAATTGTCGTTCAGGCCAAGGGATCTGGCCACCGCAATGACGCGCCGCGCGCCGCCCGCGCGGAGCAGAATGCGGATAGCCGCGGTGTTCATCGAGTCCGCCAGCGCCTCGGTCATCGAGACCTCGCCATGATACCCGGCCTCGTAGTCGTGCGGGTGGTAGCCGTGCAGGTAGAGCGGGCCGTCCAGCACGGTGTCCGAGGGGGACATGCCGGCGCGCAGCCCCGCCAGCCAAACGATGGGCTTAATCGCCGAACCCGTCTGCCGCCGCGCGAGCGTGGCGCGGTTATAGCCCTCGCGGTTGCCCACCCCGCCGATCAGCGCGCGCACGGCGCCGGTCTTCGCCTCCAGCACCACCACCGCGCCCTGGGAGATACGCATCGCCGGCCCCTGGGTGGTGATGGCGTCGTCCAGCGCGGTCTCAGCCGCGTTTTGCAGCGCGGGGTCAAGCGTTGTCGCAAAGGTGATGTCCTCGCCTTCAGGGATTTGCGCGTCCTCCTGCTGCATCACCCAGAGCGCGTACCAGGAGGTGCGGGACACCGGCTGGGCGGCGTCGGCAAGCTGCGCCTCGGCCGCGTTCTCCTGCTCTGGGCCGATGACTTGCGTCGCCACCATGGCGTCCAGCACCTGGGTGGCGCGGTTGGCGGCGGCTTGGCCGTCGGCCAGCGGGTTCAGCGTGGATGGCGCTTTCGGCAGCCCGGCGAGAATCGCGGCCTGGGCCAAGGTGAGCTGGGTCGCCGGCACACCGAAATAGAGCCGGGCCGCGGCATCTACGCCATAAGCCCCCTCGCCGAGATAGACGCGGTTGAGATAGATGCCCAGGATTTCATCCGGCGTGTAATGCCGGGTGAGCCAGATGGAGAGCACGGCCTCCTGCACCTTGCGGCGCAGACTGCGCTGGTTGGTGAGAAACAAGGTTTTCGCCACCTGCTGGGTGATGGTGGAGCCACCCTGCATGACGCGGCGGTGGATGAGGTCGGTGGCCAGCGCGCGGGCAAGGCCTTGCGTGTCAAACGCGCCATGCTCGTAGAAGCGCCTGTCCTCGATGGCGATGAAGGCCGCTGGCACATAGGACGGCAAAGCGGAGGGCAGCACGACCTGGCCCGAGGCATCGCCGAACCGCGCGGCGAGATGCCCGGACGGGTCGAGCAGCCGAATCGCCGGGCGGCGCGGGGTGGTAACGGCGGTGGCGGGGTTCGGCATGTCCCAGGTGAACCAGAGCCCGGCCAGGAACAGGATAAGCCCACCCCAGATAGCGCCAATGATAAGCAGCCGCGTGACCGCCCAGCCCCGGCGCAGATGGCGGGCGAATTTCTCGGGCTGCAGCTTCGGCTGCGACTTTGGCTTGGCCGTTGGTTTCGGCGCGGGCGGTTGCGGCTTGGCTCGGGACATGCCCTGTTGCTGCCAAGCCGGGCCGTGGGCGGTCAACGGGTTATTGCCCAGCAGGTGCGTCCGGGTTACGTGGAGCCAAGGCGGGTGTGGCGGAATGGTAGACGCACCGGACTTAAAATCCGTTGGGACTTTGTCCTGTGGGGGTTCGAG
>DATIWS010000297.1:0-2242 GCA_035519275.1 Acidocella sp.
CCGGCATGGGCACGAATGCGGCGATGAGAAGAGGTGCCGCCGCCCCGGAGGAAAACATGATGGCCGAGGCGATGGCGGCCTGGATGGGATTGGCGTTGTTGGCTTCGGTAATGCCCAGCTCGTCGCGCGCATGGGCGCCCAGCGGATCGTGGCTCATGAGTTGCAGAGCCACCTGGCGGGCGAGGGCGGGCTCCACCCCGCGGCTGACATAGATTTTGGTCAGTTCCTCCACCTCGAATTCGGGTTGGGTTGCCAGTTCGTCCCGCTCCTTGGCCAAAGCGGCGTTTTCCGTGTCGGCCTGGGAGCTGACGGAGACAAACTCGCCAGCGGCCATCGCCATGGCGCCGGCCACCAGCCCCGCTACGCCAGCCACCAGGGCCTCATGCCGCGCGCCACTGGCGGAGACCACGCCGAGGATCAGGCTGGCCGTGGAGATGATGCCGTCATTGGCGCCGAGTACGGCGGCGCGCAGCCAGCCGGTCCGCTCGAGCATGTGGGTTTCGGTATGAATATGTCGCACGACGAACTCCAAATAAATAAAACGATCTGGCAGGCGCGGTGCATCATAGGGATGCCGATTGTAACCGGGGAAGAAGCTTTGCGGATTTCCCGCTGGGCCGGTGCGGCTTAGCCGATCATCATGAGGCTGGCATTGCCGCCCGCCGCCGCGGTATTCACGCTGATGGACTGCTCGGAAAGCAGGAATTCCAGCGGATAATCTGCGTCCTGGGGCAGGGCGTAAACCGGAACCACCGCATGGGTGAATTGTGCCAACTCAGTTTGGAGAGCAGCCAGTCCGGCAGAGTCGCCATCGTACAGCGCGGCATCGGGCGGTCCGGGCTCAGCAATCAGCGCGGGGGGCAATGCTGCCAGCGCCTCCTTGGTTGCCGGGCCTGCCAGCAAGGCCTTGTTTCCCGTGGCTCGAACGGCGCTGGTCTGCCGCAGCAACCCTTCGCGCGTCGCCGCGTGGCAGAGAATTCGCCCGCGCGGGGCCAGCGCGTAGCTGTTCTGCTCCCCCACCGGGCCGGGCAGAATGGTGCTGCCGGGCATTGGGGGCTGTCCCGCCTGCGCCACCAGGCGGTGGAGGTAAAGCGGCCCGCCCGCCTTCGGCCCGGTGCCGGAAAGCCCGCGTCCGCCGAAGGGCTGCACGCCCACCACCGCGCCAATGATGTTGCGGTTTACGTAGATATTCCCCGCCCTGATCCGGGAGATGGCGTGGTTGATGGTCTCGTCGATGCGGCTATGGATGCCGAAGGTCAGGCCATAGCCCAGGGCGTTGACGGCGTTGATCGCGGCGTCCAGCGCGTTGCGCTTGTAGCGGAACACATGCAGCACCGGGCCGAACACTTCCCGCCCCAGCACATCGATGGCGGGGATCTCGATCACCGTGGGCGGCACGTAATAGCCGTTGGCGGCGTCCTCCGGCAGGCTGGCGGCGGTGACGGTGAAGCCGCGCGCGCGCATCGCCTCGATATGTGCGGTGATCGTGGCACGGGCCTCGGCGGTAATGACCGGGCCGATATCGGTTGAGAGCCGGTCCGGCCGGCCGACGATCAACTCCGCCACGGCACCATGCAGCATCTCCAGCAGGCGGGGGGCGATATCCTCCTGCACCAGCAGGATCCGCAGGGCCGAGCAGCGCTGGCCGGCGGAATCAAAGGCGGAGGAAATGATGTCCGCCACAGCCTGCTCGGGCAGGGCGGAGGAGTCCACCACCATGGCGTTCTGGCCGCCTGTTTCCGCGATGAAGGGGATTGGTAGGCCCTGCTCGTCGAACCTGCCGATGAGTTGCGTTTGGATCAGCCGGGCGACCTCGGTGGAGCCGGTGAATATTACGCCACGCACCCGGGCATCCTCCACCAGCGCCGCGCCGAGCTGGCCGCCTCCGGGTAGCATTTGCAGCACGCCTTGCGGCACCCCGGCTTCGAGCAATATCCGCACCGCGGCCACAGCGATCAGCGGTGTTTCTTCTGCCGGCTTGGCCAGCACCACATTGCCCGCGGCCAGCGCCGCAGCCACCTGGCCGGTAAAGATGGCGAGCGGGAAGTTCCACGGGCTGATCGCCACCACCGGGCCGAGCGGGCGCTGCCCGGCAGCTATCTGCCCCGCGTAATAGCGCAGGAAATCCACCGCTTCGCGGATTTCGCCAATCGCGGCCGGGAAGGTTTTGCCAGCCTCGCGCACGATCAGCCCAACCAGAACCGGCAGCCTCTCTTCCAGCAGTCCGGCGGCGCGGCAGAGA
>DATIWS010000298.1:0-6684 GCA_035519275.1 Acidocella sp.
ACCTAACCTTGATCGACGCACAAAACCAAGCGGGACCGCCGGGCAGGTGGTAAATGGCTCAGAGGCGGGGAGCGGTGGCGGATACGGGGGCCGGGCACGGGACAGGTTTCTCCCTTAAAGATCGCAACATCCATCGGCGACATCCGCTTTACCTTGCCTGTGGCATCGATCCATTCAGTCCCCGGCCCAATGTAGGTGCAAAGCAACCGCATCCCGACATGATCGACGTGAAACTTGCGGCAGGCATCATCCGTCACATGCTCAAGTCGCAGTTTCACAACCGGGGAGCCTGAAATCTTGGCGAAGCATTCAGCCAGTTTCCTAATATCGGAATAAAGCGCCCAATGGAGAATTGGCAGGCCCTGGAAGAGTGCTCGCGCCGCAATGCCGGGCGTTCCCTCCGACCACCAGGTGAACGGAGGGCCCATCAGCAAGGGGGCGGCAGCAAAGAGGCGCCGGCGATTGAAAAAGCGCTGCCAGATCACCATGCCGATTCCCGGTGACTGCACCTCGCCCAGAATGGACGAGGTAAGGCCCTTCATCATGGGCGGCTTACGCTCCAGATTTTGTCGCATGGAATATTCAGAACGTGACAATCGCCCGCATTCCGGCAACGAATTCATTCCGCAGATTGTGCGATGGATCGTTCGGGTCGGGAATGCCCGCGCCCGGATTGACGATATACTGCGCGTCCGGCTGCATGACCAGCCACGGCGTGACCTGCGCCTGGTAGGTCAACTCGATCAGCTCTTCGGTTCCCTGTGCAGGCAGACCGGCATCGCGGTCCGCATCGGCTGTGCGGCCGCTGACTTTCCCCAATCCGAAATCGATGCCCGCTTGGTCATCGTCGCGTCCGGGCAGCGGCGCCGTCACCGTCATGCCGCCGTTGACGAAAAAATCGATCAGATTCTGGTCGTCCGGCGCGCCCATGATCCGGCCAAAGACGTTCACGCTCCGGGAGCTGTCGGCGGTTGATTGCCATATTGTCTGATCCGCCACGGCGTAGAGGCTGTAATTTCCTTTATGCATCAGTGGCTCGCCGTTGCTGTTCGGGTTGGCCAGCGGAAGCCTGTCAGTGCCGAACCGTTGATCCGGGAAGAACCCGGTATCATACCAGCCGCCAATTTTGTAAGTGCCGGCGAGTCCGTTAAGTTTCGTGGCATATTGCAGTTCGGCTATGAACAGCGCGCCGGTATTGAGATTGAACAGCGCCCCGTTATGGTCAAGCTGCTGCGCGTCATCGTCGAACGCGCCGCCGCCGGGATTATCATCGAACACGCCTGCTAGAACCGTTAGGCTGCTCGTCGGCTCCGCGCGCAGGCGTACACCGGGCGAGGATAGCGGATAGGCAGGGCCGCCGCCGTAGAGGTCGGCCGAGGGCACAAGCGGCCAGCCGGCCATGGTGTTCACGAACAGGCCGGAATAGGTGCTGACGATAAACTCGTTATCGATGCTCTGCTGGCCGAGCTTGATGTCGAACTTGTTGTTGAGGAATTGCTGATCATACCACAACTCCCAGAGCCTGGTGGTGTCTTCCGCCTCGTTGCCGTTAGCAGCCTGCAGGTCGTCCAGATATGGCTCGCTCAATGACTGGCCATGGATCTGCAGGGCGCTGATGTGAAACGCGCCGCCCTGCAGGCCAAATGCTTTGCCGGTATCCACGTCCAATGTGCCGGTCGTAAGGCCTTGCATTGTCGCCCCTTGCTTGACACCGCCAGAGAGATTGCCGAGCAGATTCTCGCTGTCGTTGATGCCGAGGGTGACACCGTAATTCCCAAGTGCGGTGCGTAGTCCGCCCATATCGCCGAGCAGATTGCTGCGGTCCCAGATGCCTGTGGGAGTCGAGGAGGACGCCGTCTGCGCGGCACTCGGCGTTGCCCAGAGCAGGGCTGGTGCCATGGCGAGAACCGGCAGCATGCATCTACGAAACGGCATCTGAAATCCTTATCCTCTAGGGCGGCGGTGATGCCGCAGCAGATGAGAGAGCGCGCAACCACAATATGCTATACTATATCATCCGGCTGGACGACTGAATTGATATGTTATATCATTTTGCGCATCAAGTGCCTTACAGTCATTTTGTAACTGGGGATGAGAATGAAAAATCGACACGCCTTACTGTGCAGCATTGCCGCTCCTACCACGCCCCGACTCGGCAAGAGCTGGAAAACGGCGCTTGCCGGCACGTTGACCGTGTTGTGCTTCACCGCCGCCCATGGCGTCGCGTTTGCCCAGACACCGGCGCCGGGCGTGATCAACGCGATCGGCGTGGAGAATGAATATGCCGACGTCATTTCCCAGATCGGCGGCAAATATGTGCATGTGACGGCGATCGAGACCGACCCCAACACGGACCCCCACACGTTCGAAGCCAGCCCGCAGATCGCCACCCAAATCGCGGCGGCGGATTTGGTCGTGGAAAACGGCATCGGCTATGATGACTGGGCCGACAAGATGATCCAGGCCGCGCCTAACCCGGCGCGGCAGGTAATCAATGTCCAGCATCTGCGCGGCCTGCCGGACAGCACGCCCAACCCGCATTTGTGGTACGATCCGGCGACGATGCCCGCCGTGGCGAAGGCGCTGGTGGCCGATCTCTCGGCCCTTCAACCCGCCCACGCGGCCTATTTCCAGACCAATGCGCGGCACTTCGATGCCTCGCTCAAGCCATGGTTTGCCGCCATCGCCGCGTTCAAGGCCGATTTTCCCAATACGCCGGTAGCGGTCACTGAGCCGGTCGGCGACTATATGCTGCAGGCCGCCGGCACCAACATCCTCACGCCCTTCAGCCTACAGGCGGCAATCATGAACGGCACCGATCCGTCGCCGCAGGACGTGACCACGCAGAACGCCCTGTTCACCGGCCATAAGGTGAAGGTGTTCGTCTATAACCAGCAGGTCACGGACCCGCTGACCGCCTCCTTCCTCAGCCTGGCCAAGCAGAACGGCATTCCCATCGTCGGGGTCTATGAGACGATGCCTGCCCCTGGCTATAACTATCAGTCCTGGATGCTGGCCGAGGTGGTTGCCTTACGCAAAGCCGTGACGGACAAGGTCTCGACCGAAACGCTGCTGCCGGAAACACAAAACTGATGCGGAATATGGATGAGATGCTTGCCGTCGACCGGGTAAGCGTGGCTTTTCCTGGCCGGCAGGTTCTCACCGATGTCAGCTTCACGCTGGAGCGAGGCGCATTTTGCGGGCTGATCGGCTCCAATGGCTCGGGCAAGACAACGCTGCTGCGCACGATTCTCGGCTTCCAGACGCCCGGCGCCGGGGACATACGCATCGACAGTGTGCCCCGGTCCGGAGCCGCCGGCACCGTTGGCTACGTGCCGCAAAAAATCCAATTCGATCCCGATGTGCCGCTTCGGGCGCGGGATCTGGTCGAGCTTGGCCTGACCGGCCATCGTCTCGGCCTGCCCTGGCCCTCCAAGGCGCGGGCCAGGCTGGTCGATGAGATGCTGGCGGCGGTGGATGCGCAGGGTTTTGCCGATCAACGGGTCGGCAATCTCTCCGGCGGCCAGCAGCAGCGGGTCCTGATCGCTCACGCTTTGATCCGCCAGCCAAAGCTTTTACTGCTGGACGAGCCGCTTGCCAATCTCGACATCCGCGCCGTGGCCGAGATCGTCGCCCTGCTGCGCCGTGTCGCCAGCGAGCACGGCATCACCGTGCTGGTCTCGGCGCATGACATGAATCCGCTGCTGGGGGCGATGGACCGCATCGTCTATCTTGCCAATGGCCGGGCGGCGAGCGGGCGCACCGGCGATGTTGTGCGCACCGAGGTGCTGAGCGCGCTCTACGGCTACCACATCGATGTCATTCGCGTGCATGGCAGGGTGCTGGTGATTGCCGCCGGGGCCGCAGAGGAAATTCCGGGCGTGATCGAGCGGCAACCCGTCCACGTCGCCGTGATCCCGTAGCCTGCGATGAACGATCTGATTTCCGCAGTTTTCGCGGCCGGTTTTTTTGACAGCGATCCCGTTCACACGGCCATGGTGATCGGCGGCGGGGCCGCGATTGTTTCCGCCATGATCGGTGTCTTCACCATCATCCGGGGCCAGTCCTTTGCCGGCCACGCTCTGGCCGATATCAGCAGTGCTGGAGGGGCTGCATCGTTTCTGCTCGGGGTGAATCCCATGTTCGGCTTCCTTGGCATGGCCGTCCTCGCGGCCGGCGCCATGGAACTGATCGGCATTCGCCGCGCCCGCGAACGCGACCTGGTCACCGGCATCGTGCTGGGTGCGGGTCTTGGGCTCACGGCTTTGCTCCTGTATTTTGACGTGACCACGCGCAGCACCACGGGGGCGGCGATCTCGGTGATGTTCGGCTCGATGTTCGCAATCCCGGCCGCAATCATCCCCCCCGCGCTGCTGGTTGGATCTGGCGTCATCCTGGTCGCCGCCGCCATCTATCGCCCGCTGCTGCTCAGCTCGCTGGATTCCACATTGGCCGAGGCTCAGGGCGTCAATGTGCGGCTGGTTGGGTTGGTGCATTTGCTGATGCTCTCCCTCGCCGTCACTCTGTCCGCGATGACGATCGGCGCCATCCTGTCCACGGCCCTGCTCATTGGCCCGGCGGCGGCGGCGCTGCGCCTTGTCAAGCGCCCCGGCTTGGCCATCGGCCTTGCCGCCCTGATCGGGCTGGGCAGCGTCTGGGGCGGCATTCTGCTCGCCTATGACAGCTATGACTGGACGCCGGGCCATGGCTGGCCGGTGAGCTTCTTTATCGTGACCATCATTTTTGCAGTCTATCTCCTCACGGGTCTTCCCGGGCGCCGTGCCAGGCGTAGCGCCATGATGTCCCGCAGCGCGGAGGCGGCCTGACCATGTTTTCCAGTTTCATGCTCAATAGCTGGATCGTCGCCTCCCTGGTGGCCATTGTCGCTGGCGTGACGGGCCTGTTTGTGGTCATCCGCGCCAACACATTTGCAGCCCATGCTTTGCCGCTCGGTACCTTTCCGGGTGCTGCCGGGGCAGCGCTCATCGGCGTCAACGAACTCTGGGGGCTGATTGTCTTTGCTGCACTTGGCGTCCTCGGCATCAGCCAGCTCAGCCGGCATCAGCGCAACGACGTGGCCACCGCGCTGACGCTGATCACGCTGCTCGGACTCGGCACTTTATTCCTGAGCCTGTCGAGCGAATATTCCCAAGGCGTCTATGCGCTGCTCTTCGGCGAGGTGCTGGGTGTCAGCCGCAGCGAGATCGCGCCGGTTGCGCTCCTCAGCGCGGCCGCCATCGGCCTGACCATCCTGCTCTTCCGGCCGCTGCTGCTAAGCTCTGTTTCAGAGGACCTCGGCGCAGCACGGGGCGTCTCGAACGCGCGCATCGAGTTGCTCTTTCTAGCCGTTCTCGGTCTTGCCACGGCGATGGCGCTGCCGGTCGTTGGTGCGTTGCTGGTCTTCAGCCTGATGCTCGGCCCTGCCTCCGCCGCGCGTCTGCTGACCGACCGGCCGTTGCGCGCCATGCTGCTCTCGGTGGGCATCGCCCTCGCCACTGTATGGGCGGCGCTGGCACTTTCTTATACGACGAATTGGCCTGTCGGCTTCTTTGTCGGCACGCTCGCCGCGCTGTCTTATGGGCTGGGCCGCGGCTGGGCTAGGGCGCGAACGGCGTTATCAATTCATAAGCTTGCACGGGCTGGATAGAATTCGAAACGATGACTGACCATTGGACTGCCTCAGGGGTTAGAAGCTGAGCACGCCGCGCATATGCCATCCAACTCAACGACCGCCTTGCTGGGACGGAAGCCCTGCTTCTTCGCGGCTTCGGCCAAGGCATGCGCAATGGCGTGGTCTTCGATCTCAGCAACCGTGCCGCATTTATCGCAAATAAGGAACTGCACGTCATGATGGTCGTGATGGGTATCGTTGCAAGGAATGAATGCATTCAGCTGTTCAACCTTGTGAACCAGCCGGTTTTCAATCAGGAAATCGAGGGCGCGATACACTGTCGGCGGCACCGCCGTTTTACGTATTTCCTTCAGCTGATCGAGCAGCTGATAGGCCGTTAAAGGGCCATCTGCCTCCAGGATCAAACTCAGGACGCTTCGACGCAATTCCGTGAGCTGAGCACCGTTTTCATCACAAACCCTCTCCGCCTCTTCTAACCTTTCCTTGATTGCTTGACGTTTTTTCGTATTCATGACGCAGCCTTATATTATCTCTATTTTAAGAGTTATGCTATAACATCTCACTCGTTCCAAAGGTAGCTCTTTTGATTTTGGCGAGGACAGCATACCTATCAGCGCTCTGGGAGCCATCTGCGCGGGAAATCAACAGATTTCTTGATCTTGAGATGAGTGCAAATAATATTACAACGGCTCCTGGAGCCGTCGCACGCTTGGCGTCGGAATGCTAGAACTGGCAAACTGACCCTGCAGCCCGCGTTGCTCAGGGTAGCGCTCCTACACCATGCTGTAGGACATGATCGTTCACAGCCGGCCTCGAGGCTATGTTTGGTGCAGCTTAAAGTGTTGCGTTATCCGTCTCAGACGCCCCTCCAATACGGCAAACCTTGACGTGTGGTAAGGTTGTGGTCGAAGGCGTTTTCGAGCTACGATGCGTTGATTGTCGCATGCATTGAGGATGCACCATGTCACGTTTCCTTTTGGCTGGTCTTTTGCTCGCGGGAGGTGTGGCAGGCTTTGCCCAGGCGGCACCCGCCCCTAAAATTGCCTGGTCAA
>DATIWS010000299.1:0-7519 GCA_035519275.1 Acidocella sp.
CGCGCCGTGAGAATTCGCCCGCAGGCGACGACGAAGGCACCCGTGCGCAGGCTGATCTTGTGCCGCTCCGCCGTGTCCCAGATATGCGCCAGCGCACCGGTGATGATTTTGTCCAGGCGCTGGTTGACCTCCTCCTCGCTCCAGAAGAACGACGAGAAATCCTGCACCCACTCGAAATAAGAGACGATGACGCCGCCGGCGTTGCAGATCACGTCCGGCAGCACGACGATGCCGCGCTCGGCCAGTATGTCGTCAGCCACCGGCACGGTGGGGCCGTTGGCGGCCTCCAGCACCAGCTTGGCGGTCAGCCGGGCGGCGCGGGCCTCGGTGATCTGCCCCTCCAGCGCGGCGGGGATCAGCACATCCGTCTGCACGCTCCAGAAATCCTCGGCGCCGATCGCCTCGCCGCCGGTGAACCCGGCTACGGTGCCGAATTGCTGCACATGCGCGGTGAGTGCATTCACATCGAGCCCGCCCGGATTGTAGATCGTGCCGCCATGGTCCTGCGCGGCGACGATCTTGGCGCCGGAGCGGGCGAACAGCTCCGCCGCCGGCGCGCCGACATTGCCGAAGCCTTGGATCGAGACGCGCGCGCCTTCCAGTGGCATCTTCAGCCGGCGCATCGCCTCGCGGCCGGTGACGAACACGCCATGCCCGGTCGCCCTCACGCGCCCGAGCGAACCGCCGAGATTAAGCGGCTTGCCGGTGACCACGCCGGTCGCGGTGGCGCCGGTATTCATGGAGTAGGTGTCCATCATCCACGCCATGATCTGCGGATTGGTGTTCACATCCGGCGCCGGAATATCCTGCTGCGGGCCGATGATAACGCCGATCTCGCTGGTATAGCGGCGGGTGACGCGCTCCAGTTCTTTCCTCGAGAGTGTCTTGGGGTCGACGCGGATGCCGCCCTTGGCGCCGCCATAGGGCAGGTTCACCGCCGCGTTCTTCACTGTCATCCAGGCGGCCAGGGCCATCACCTCCTCGAGTGTCACCTCGGGGTGGTAGCGCACGCCGCCCTTGCCGGGGCCGCGCGAGAGGCTGTGCTGCACGCGGAAGCCCTCGAAATGCGCGATGTCGCCGTTATCCAGCTCCACCGGCACGTCTACGATCAGCATCCGCTTGGGGCGGCGCAGTGTTTCCGCCCAGCGTGCCAGCTCGCCCATATAGGGCACCACGCGGTCCACCTGTGCCAGGTACGTGCCCCAGGGGCTCGTCGGCGAAGGATGGACGTAGGACAGGTTGGAAAGAAAACGCGAAGATTGGGTGAGGGGGCGGCTGCCGTCAGCCATGGCACATTCTCCGTTGTTTTAATTTATAGTCGCCCGGTTTCTGTGTCCGGGATGAAAAACCCGGGGCGTTGGCCGCCCCGGGGTCGTTGGTGTCAGGCTCAGGCCTGCAGGATGGCCTGTTCCAGAATGTTCAGGGCTTCAGAGAAGACCTCGTCCTGGATCGTCAGCGGATACAGGAAGCGGATGATGTTGCCGTACGCGCCGCAGGTGAGCAGGATCATCCCGTGCTCAAGCGCGTAGGTCTGCACCGCCTTCGCCATTTCCGCCGCGGGCTTGCCGTCCTTGATGAACTCGACGGCGACCATGCTGCCCGGGCCGCGCACATCGGCGATCGCCGGAACCTTGGCCTTCAGCCCGTTCAGGCGGGCCTTCAGCGTGTCGCCCAGCTGGTTGGAGCGGGCGATGAGGTTGTCCTCGTCGATGATCTTCAGCACTTCCAGCGCCGCGGCCACGGCCAGCGGGTTGCCGGCATAGGTGCCGCCCAGGCCGCCCGGGGCGGGCGCGTCCATGATGTTCGCGCGGCCGGTGACGCCGGCGATCGGCAGGCCCGCGCCGATGGACTTGGCGAAGGTGAAGAGGTCGAACTCGATGCCCTCATAATGCTCGGAGGCGAAGAACTTGCCGGTGCGGGCGGCGCCGGCCTGGACCTCGTCGGCGATCAGCAGGATGCCGTGCTCATCGGCCAGCTTGCGCAGGGCCTGCACGAAGGCGGCGGGCGCCTGGTAGAACCCGCCCTCGCCCTGCACGGGCTCGAGAATGAAGGCGGCGACGCGCTTGGGGTCGATGTCGCACTTGAACAGGCGCTGAATGCCGGCCATCGCGTCCTCAACCGAGATGCCATGCAGCTCGTTGGGGAAGGGGGCGTGGTAGACATCGCCCGGCATCGGGCCGAAGTTCAGCTTGTACGGCGCGACCTTGCCGGTGAGAGCCATGCCGAGGAAGGTGCGGCCATGGAAGGCGGCGTCGAAGGCGATGACGCCGGAGCGGCCGGTGGCGGCGCGGGCGATCTTCACCGCGTTCTCCACGGCTTCGGCGCCGGTGGTCACGAACAGCGTCTTCTTGGGGAAGTTGCCGGGGGCGCGGGCGGCGACCTTCTCGGCCAGCTCGACATAACCGGAATAAGGCACCACCTGGTAGCAGGTATGGGTGAACTTGGCGGCCTGGGCCTGCACGGCGGCGACGATGCGCGGGTTGGCGTGGCCGAGGTTCAGCACGCCGATGCCACCGGCGAAGTCGATGTAGCGGTTGCCCTCAATGTCCCAGATTTCGGCGTTCTGCGCGCGGGCGGCGTAGAAGCTCTCCAGCACACCAACGCCACGCGGCGTGGCGGCCTGGCGGCGGGCTTCCCAGGCGGCGTTGGTGCCGGCGGTCTGGGCGGGAGAAAAATCGGCATTCGGCATCAGAATACTCCTTGGACTAAGACATCGGGGCAGAGACACGGGGGCAGATGCCCGGACACGTGGGACGCGCCTCTACATGACGCTAGCACACTAGTTCGATGTGGCTCTGGCGGAAGGTCCAGTTTGCGCTATTTTAGGGAGCCACTATGACCACGATCGCCCTTTCCGACTGGCTCCTGGCCCGCATCAACCGCGAGGATGGGCCGCCGCTGCACCGGCAACTGCACGAGGCGCTGCTTGCCGCGGTGCTGGAGGGAGAACTGCCAGCCGGGCGCAAGCTGCCCTCCAGCCGGTTGCTGGCGCGCGAGCTGGGCGTGGCGCGCAATACGGTGATCGACGTGTACGAGACCCTGGCGGCGCAAGGCTGCCTGGAGACGCGCCATGGCAGCGGCACCTACGTGGCCGATCTTTCCGTCGAGCGCATCGCGCCGCCCGAGGCCGAGCGCGCCGCCCCCCGGCTCTCCGCGCGCGGCGCGGCGGTGGTGGAGGGCGCGCGGGTCTTCCCGCGGCAATGGGGCGCGTTCATGCCTGGCGTGCCGGATGTCACGGAGTTCCCCACCCGCGTCTGGGCCCGGCTGCATAACCGGCACTGGAACCGCGCCGCGCCGGAGCGGTTGAGCTACGCCCCGGCCGGTGGCCTCCCGGCCCTGCGCACGGCTTTGGCCGAGCATCTGCGCACCGCGCGCGGCGTGCGCTGCGAGCCATGGCAGATCGTCATGACCACGGGCATCCACCAGTCCATCGACCTCACCGCCCGGTTGCTGACCGACACTGGCGACACGGTCTGGCTGGAAGACCCGTGCTACTGGGGGCTGCGGCACAGCTTGCAGTCGCTGGGACTGAAGCTGCGCCCGGCGCCGGTGGATGCCGAGGGCCTGAACTGGTCCTGTGCGGAAGGCCCCGCGCCGCGCTTCATCGTCGCCACCCCCTCGCACCAATACCCGCTGGGCATGGTGATGACGCTGCCCCGCCGTCAGGCCCTGCTGGAGCAGGCCCGCAGCCATGGCAGCTGGATCATCGAGGACGATTACGACAGCGAGTTCCGCTACGGCACGCGGCCGATCACCAGCCTGCAGGGGCTCGACCGGGAGGGGCTGGTGATCTACGTGGGCAGTTTGAGCAAGACGCTGTTTCCCGGCATGCGGCTCGGCTACATCGTCGCCCCGCCCAGCTTGGCCGCGGCCTTCGCCGAAGGCGTGGCGGAGCTGTACCGCGAGGGGCAGTTGCAGCAGCAGGCGATGCTGGCGGATTTCATCGCCGAGGGGCATTTCGCCGCGCATATAAGGCGCATGCGCGGGCTCTACAGCCGCCGCCGCCAGGCGCTGCTGGAGGCGATCCGCGCCGAATTCGGCGAGACCCTGCCGGTGATGGGCGACAATGCCGGGCTGCACCTGATCCTGCATCTGCCGGGCCTCGATGACCGGGCCATCGCCCAGGCGGCGGTGGAGGCGGGCATCGCGACCCGGCCGCTGAGCGGCTATTACCACAGCCCCGGCGCCGGGCAGAGCGGGCTGCTGTTGGGCTATGCCTGCGTGAAGGAGGAGGCAATCGCCCCGGCCTTCGCCACGCTGGCGGGGGTATTGCGGCGCTTCGGGGCGTAGTCCGTTTTAATTCGCTTTATTAATATTTTAATCAAGCATGACAACTCAGTTGCCAAGCGTCAGCCCTTGCAATGCTATGCGGCCGGCTTTGCTGGCATTGACGTTTATTTTCTTTAACTGGAAGATGCCGGCCGCGTGCCGCGAAAGCCGCCGTGCCTGTGGGAGTTTTGGTTCATGAACAAGACGCGCCGGCCCGTGATCGGGCTGATTACCGATATGCGTGAGCTGGGCGGCATGCCGTTCCAGGTGCTGGGGGATAAATACGCGCAGGCCGTATCGGAATTCGCGCAGGCCCTGCCGCTCGCCATTCTCAGCGAGCGCGGCGGCAACCATATCGGCGAGTTGGTGGAGACCTTCGACGGATTCCTCTTCACCGGCAGCCCGTCCAACATCCGCCCCTGGCGCTACGGCCAGGCGGGCGAGGGCGTCGGCCCGTTCGACGATGCCCGCGACGAGCTTTCCCTGCCGTTGATCCGCGCCGCGCTGGCGGCGCAGGTGCCTTGCCTTTGCATCTGCCGCGGGCTGCAGGAGCTAAACGTGGCGCATGGCGGCACGCTGCATGTCGAACTCCCCGAGGCGGAAGCGCATCACTCGCCGGAGGATGCGCCCTATGAGGAACGCTACGCCCCGCTGCACGAGGTGCATCTGCGCCCCGGCTCGCCGCTGAAAGAGGTTTTCGGCGCGGAGCATTTCGCCGTGAATTCGCTGCACTACCAGGCGCTGGCGAAGATCGGCGAGGGGCTTTCCGTCCATGGCACCGCGCCGGACGGCATCCCCGAAATCGTGGCCGTGGAGGGGCATCCCTTCGCCGTCGGCGTGCAGTGGCACCCCGAATACCGCCCGGATCTGCATGAGCAGAACCGCGCCTTGTTCCACAGCTTTGGCCAGGCGGCGCGCCGCCGCCGCGCGGCCCGCATTGTATAGCCCAGGAGAAACGAGTGTCGCATAATCTGCAATTCTACATCGATGGCGAGTGGGTCGATCCGGTCTCGCCCCGCACGTTGGACGTCATCAACCCCGCCACCGAGCAGCCGTTCACCCAGATCGCCATCGGCACCGCGGCGGACGTGGACCGTGCCGTGGCCGCCGCGCGCCGCGCCTTCGAGAGTTTCAGCCAGACCAGCCGCGAGGAGCGCCTCGATCTGCTCAAGCGCATCCAGGCCGTATACATGAAGCGCTATGACGACATGGCCGACGCCATCCGCCTGGAGATGGGCGCGCCGGTGACGCTGGCGCGCGAGTCCCAGGCCGCGATCGGCGCCGGGCATATCGGCCAGATCATCAAGGTGCTGGAGGGCTTCGAGTTCGACGAGATGCAGGGCAACACGCTCATCACGCGCGAGGCGTTCGGCGTGGTTGGGATGATCACCCCGTGGAACTGGCCAATGAACCAGATCACCTGCAAGGTCTGCCCCGCTATTGCCGCGGGCTGCACCATGGTGCTGAAGCCCTCCGAGATCGCGCCAATCGACGCCGTGGTGTTCGCCGAGATCATGCACGAGGCGGGCGTGCCGAAAGGCGTGTTCAACATGGTGCAGGGGCTGGGCGCCGATGTGGGTGCTGCGATCTCGTCGCACCCGGATATCGACATGCTCTCCTTCACCGGCTCCACCCGCGCGGGTGTTCTCATCTCCAAGGCTGCGTCCGAGACGGTGAAGAAGGTGCATCTGGAGCTTGGCGGCAAGTCCCCGAACATCCTGCTCGATGACGCGGATATCGCAGCTTCCGTGGCGTCCGGCATTGTCGATGTGATGCAGAATACCGGCCAGTCCTGCAACGCGCCGACCCGCATGTTCGTGCCCCGCCAGTTCCGCGACGTGGCGATTTCCGCCGCCAAGACCGCCGCCGACAATATCACAGTCGGCGACCCGGCGAGCCCGGACGTGTATATGGGCCCGGTGATCAGCGAGTTGCAGTTCAACAAGATCCAGGCGCTGATCCAGGCTGGCATCGACGAGGGCGCGACCCTGGTTGCCGGTGGCACCGGCCGTCCGGCCGAGCTGAACGTGGGCTATTATGTGCGCCCCACTGTGTTCGCGGATGTGACGCCGGATATGCGGATCTCGCGCGAGGAGATCTTTGGGCCGGTGCTCTCCATCCTGTTCTATGACACCGAGGAAGACGCGGTGCGCATGGCCAATGACACCGTGTACGGCCTCGCCGCTTACATCCAGTCCGGCAGCCATGAGCGGGCACAGAAGCTCTCCCGCCGCCTGCGCGCGGGCAATGTCTATATCAACAACCCCAGGGGCGACCTCAACGCGCCGTTCGGCGGCTACAAGCAGTCCGGCAACGGGCGCGAATGGGGCGTCTGGGGGCTCGAGGAATTCCTCGAAATCAAGGGCGTTGTTGGCTACGGCGCGTAGTCTGGTTCATTAAAAACTCGCTCTGGTCGCCAGAGCGAGTTTTTTTACTCTGCCGCCATGGTGTGGCCGGGGTCCACCATCTCCACCGCGCGGTGGAAGTCCACCGAGAGCAGGCGCGAGACGCCGCGCTCCTGCATTGTCACGCCGTAGAGCCGGTCCATGCGTGCCATGGTCAGGTGGTGGTGGGTGACGACGAGGAAGCGCGTGCCGGTCTCGCGCACCATGTCTTCCAGCAGATTGCAAAAGCGCTCCACGTTCGCGTCGTCCAGCGGCGCGTCCACCTCGTCCAGCACCGAGATCGGCGCCGGGTTGCATTTGAACACGGCGAAAATGAGCGACAGCGCGGTGAGCGCCTGCTCGCCGCCGGAAAGCAGCGAGAGGGTGGAGAGCTTCTTGCCCGGCGGCTGGGCGTAGATTTCCAGCCCCGCTTCCAGAGGGTCCTCGGACCCCACCAGCGCCAGGTGCGCCTTGCCGCCGTTGAACATGCGGGCGAACAGCGCCTGGAAATGGCTGTCCACCTCGTTGAACACGGCGTTGAGGCGCTCGCGCCCCTCGCGGTTGAGGTGGCCGATGGAGCCGCGCAGCTTGGCGATGGCGGAGGTGATCTCGTCGCGCTCGCGGTCGATGGTGGCGATGGCTTCTTCCGCCTCGCCCACCTCGATCTCGGCGCGCAGGTTCACCGGGCCCATCTCCTCGCGCTCGCGGGTCAGCCGCTCCCAGCGCTTGCGGGCCTTGTCCTCTGCCTCGGGGCTGAGATCCTCCGGCGGGTCGGGCAGAGTGGGGTTGGCGCCGAGGCGTTCCAGTATGCGCTCGGCCACCGTGCCCCAGGCATGGTTGGCGGCGGTGATGTTGCCTTCCTCCCG
>DATIWS010000300.1:0-2855 GCA_035519275.1 Acidocella sp.
TTGGCGGCCGGGCTCCCGGCGCGCGAGCCCGGGTTGTGGCAGAGCACCACCACGGCAACCGGGCCGGACGGCCAGCCGCTGGCCAACGCGGTGAACGTGGTGACGGTGAGCTGCGTGGACGTGCTGAACGACCAGAAATTCTTCCTTGCCAACCAGAGCGCATGCAATAACCTGAGCGTCAGCGGCAGCGGCGGCAGCTACAAGATCAACGGCATGTGCACCCAGAGAGGCAAGCCATCCGTGATCCACGAGACGCTGGACTACGCCGATACTAAGGATGTGACGCTGACCGCGAAGGTCGGGGACATGACTGTGCATTCCCAGCTGCAATGGCAGGGTGAGTGTCTGGCCGGGATGCTGGCCGGCGATGAAGGCGACATCGAAAACGGGGCCTTCGTGAAGGCTGACAACATCAACGATACCGCCAATCAGTAACATCCCGCACCCGGCGCGCGGCGCCATTCCCACTGCCGAGGTCAGGCGTCTGGCCATCATGGCCATGCTCGGCTTCGCCTCCGGCCTGCCTTGGGCGCTCTCCGGCCCCACGCTGCGCATGTGGATGGCGAGCGAGCATGTGGGGCTCGGGCTGATCGGGCTGACGGCGAATATCAGCCTCGCCTATCTGCTGAAATTCGTCTGGGCGCCGGTGTTCGACGAGGTGAAACCTCTTTTCCTCGGGCGGCGGCGGGGTTGGCTGATCACGGTGCAGATCGCGCTGGCCGGGGCGATCGCGGCGCTAGCTTTGAGCGACCCGCTGGCGCATATCGGGCTGACGCTGGCCTTGGGCGCGCTGGTGGCGTTCTGCTCGGCCAGCCAGGACATCATCATCGACGCCTGGCGCATCGAGAGCTTCGCTCCGAAGCTGCAGGGTGCTGCCCTGGCGGCCGAGGTATGGGGCTGGCGCGTGGCGTTCCTCGTCTCCAATGCCGGGGTGATCGCGCTCTCGGTGAAGACCGGCTGGCATGTGGCGGTGGGGCTGATGGCGGTGCTGGCACTGCTGGGGCTGGTGGCAACGCTGCTGGCCGCCGAGCCGCAGGTCGAGCGGGAGAGAGTGCCGGCCGGGGTGGGGGCGCGCTTCGCCGTGGCGGTGAAGGAGCCGCTCACGGAATTTCTGGCGCGGCGCGGCGCGGTGGTGGCGATCGCCTTCATCCTGCTGTTCCGCCTGGGCGGGGCGCTCGGCGCGCCGATGCTGGCACCGTTCTATACGTGGCTGGGGTATGACCGCGCCGCGATCGCGCTCGCGAACGGGCCGGTGTCTTTAATATGTGGCTTGGCGGGCACGGCGCTGGGGGCGGTGCTGGTGGCCCGCGCCGGCGTGGGGCGGGCGCTGCTTTTAACCGCGCTGCTGCAAGTGGCGGCGCTGGGCATGTACCCTGTGCTGGGGCTGTTCCCGCACGCACCGCATATACTGGTGGCGCTCTCGGCGCTGGAAGCCTTTACCGACGCGTTCTCGGACACCGCGTTCCTCTCTTATATGTCCGGGCTGTGCCACCCCGAGCACACGGCGACGCAATACGCGCTGCTCTCGTCCTTGGCGCCGCTCGCGCTGCATACCGTGGCTGGGGCCTCCGGGTTCATGGCGGCGCGGATCGGGTTTCTGCCGTTTTTCATCGGCTGCGCCGCCGCGGCGGTGCCGGGGGTGCTGCTGCTGATGGTGATATTGCGGCGGTATCCGCCGACCGAGCGGCGCGCGGCTGTCGTACAGGGATAACACCCGTACCCGGGTTATGGGTGTATGCTGCGCTGGTCAGGGGAGGGCCTGGCGGATTCGCACAGCAGGAGGAAACCCATGCCGAAAAAGATTCTCATGATCGTCGGTGATTTCGGCGAGGATTACGAGATCATGGTGCCGTTCCAGGCGCTGATCGCGGTGGGGCATAAGGTGGATGCGGTGTGCCCGGACAAGACGGCGGGCGAGAAGATCGCCACCGCCATCCATGACTTCGAGGGGCATCAGACCTATACCGAAAAGCCCGGGCATAACTTCACGCTCAATGCCAGCTTTGCCGAGGTGAAGGCGGAGGATTACGACGCGCTCGTGGTGCCCGGCGGGCGGGCGCCGGAATATCTACGGCTGAATCCGAAGGTGCTGGAAGCCGTGCGGCATTTCTTTTCCGCCAACAAGCCGGTGGCGGCGATCTGCCATGGCGCGCAGCTACTGGCCGCCGCCGGGGTGCTGGAAGGGCGCAACTGCTCGGCCTACCCTGCGTGCGGCCCCGAGGTGGTGATGGCCAAGGGCACATATGCCCATATCGCCGTGGATGCCGCGGTGACGGACGGCAATCTCGTCACCGCGCCTGCCTGGCCGGCCCATCCGGCCTGGCTCGCGCAGTTCTTGACCCTGCTCGGCACCAGGATCACGCACTGAGGCAACGGTCTTTTAAGCCAGGGTGATGGCGTCGCCGGGCCTGATTTCCCCACCGGCGATGACCTCCGCGAAGATGCCGAGATCCACATGGCCGAAATTCTGCTGCAGCTCCTTCACCGGGTTGGCGTCCTTCTCGGCCGTGTCCGGGTTGACCATGGTGGCGGCGCAGCGGTCGATGCGCTCCTGGACGAGGAGCCGCGCGGCGCCGATCCGGATTTCCCGGCCGAGCCAGGAGAACTCCGTCCAGGGGGCGATGTCGTCTATATAGATGTTGGCGCGGAAGCGGCGGACATCGCGCGGGGCGCCAACGGCGGCTTCCAGCGCGCCGAGCGAGCCAAGGCCGATGAGGCTGACGACCTGGGTCTTGTGGTCGCAGAAGCTGTGCGCGGGGAAATAGTGGAATTGCGGGGCCTGGCCTTCAGCGCCGTGGCGGGCTTCCTCGCCCAGGAAGGCCGTGAGGAAGCTGGTGAGTTCGGCGCGGCCCTCC
>DATIWS010000301.1:0-4631 GCA_035519275.1 Acidocella sp.
GCTGCTCGGCCTGCTGGTGCCCACATCAGGCAACATCACCGTGCTGGGGCGGGACATGGCGATGGACCGCTTCTCCGCCCTGGCGCGGATGAATTTTTCCTCACCTTACATCGCCCTGCCCGCCCGGCTTACGGTGCGCGAGAACCTCGTGGTGTACGGGCATCTCTACAACGTACCCAACCTCAACCGCCGCATCGGCAAGCTGGCCGAGCAGTTCAACCTCGGCGCGCTGCTGAACCGCCCGGCGGGCGAGCTTTCCGCCGGGCAGAAGACCCGCGTGGCGCTGGCGAAATCGCTCATCAACGAGCCGGAGCTGCTGCTGCTGGACGAACCCACCGCCAGCCTGGACCCCGACACCGGCGACTATGTGCGCGGCGTGCTGGAGGACTACCGGCGCACGCAAGGTGCAGCCATATTGCTCGCCTCGCACAACATGGGAGAGGTGGAACGCCTGTGCGACAATGTGCTGATGCTGAAGACCGGACGCATCGTGGACCGTGGCCCGCCGGCGGAGCTGATCGCCCGTTACGGGCGGGAGGACATGGAGCAGGTCTTCCTGCATATCGCCCGGAGCGAGACGCTATGATCCGCCGCATCTGGGGCATGCTGTACCGCCATGCCGCCATGTACCGCCGCTCCTGGCCTCGTTTGGCCGAGATCGCCTACTGGCCGACGCTGAACATGCTGATCTGGGGCTTCACCTCCACCTACATCGCCACGGCGCATGGCGCGCCGCGCGCCGTGGCGGCGGGCGGGCTCATCAGCGGCGTGCTGCTGTGGGAGATCATGCTGCGCGGGCAGCTCGGCGTAACCATCGGTTTCCTCGAGGAAATCTGGTCGCGCAATCTCGGGCATCTCTTCGTCAGCCCACTGCGCCCGGGAGAGCTGCTGGGCGCGCTGGTCATCGTGTCAGCGGTGCGCACGCTGGTCGGCCTGCTTCCTGCCACAATCATCGCGTACCTTCTCTATAGCTATAATATTCTCGCTTTGGGGCCTGTGGTTTTGCTGTTTTTTATCAACCTGCTCGTCATGGGCTGGTGGGTGGCGCTTGGCATCGTCTCCCTGCTGTTCCGCTACGGCGCGGGGGCCGAGGCCCTGGCCTGGACGATCGCGTTCGGGGTCACCCCGCTCGCCTGCGTGTACTACCCGCTCACCGCCCTGCCCGGCTGGCTGCAGCCCTTCGCGCAAGCCCTGCCCGCCGCGCATATTTTCGAAGGCCTGCGCAGCGCCCTGCTCGGCCACGGCATGGACTGGCGGCAGTTCACCCTGGCAACGGGGCTGAACGCGGCCTGGGCGCTTGCCGCCATCCTGGTCTTCGCCGGGGAATTCCGCCGCGCGCGCGTCCGTGGCGCGCTGCTGGCCATCGGAGAATAACCATGCATCAGTTCTGGCTCATCCGCCACGCCCTCGTGCACCCGGACTCGCTCAGCTATCTCTACGGCACCGATGACGTGCCGCTGTGCGAGGCGACGATGCAGGCCCAGGCCGGGCGCTACGCCGCGCTGGCCGCCCGCCTGCCCCGCCCGGCCCGGCTGGTCTGCACCCCGCTCTCACGCACCAGGCTCACCGCCGAGGCGCTGATGCGCCGCGGCTACCCGAAGACCGGGCTGCAGGTCGAGCCTGCCTTCGTCGAGCAGAATTTCGGCCAGCTCCAGGGCATGCCCATCGCCGGGTTCGACGCGCGCGGCCATGCCGAGCGCCACCCGTTCTGGCCCATCCATGCGGCGGAAACCCCGCCGGGGGGCGAGAGCTTCGCGCATCTCATCACCCGCGTCGGCGCCGGGCTGGAGGCGCTGCTTGCCTCCGCCAACGGGGAACACACCATCATCGTCTCGCATGGCGGGGCCATCCGCGCCGCCTGCGCGCACGCGCTGGGCCTCACCCCTCACCAGGCGCTGTGCCTGCAGATCGACAATATCTCCCTCACCCGACTGGAATTTAACGATCGCGGCTGGCGGGTTTTGTCTATAAATGAACACCTTGCCGAGTCGCCGGAAGCTGGCGCTCAAGACGAACCCAAACAACCCATGGAGCACGCATGAAACGCCTTCTGCTCACCGCCGCCCTGGCCCTTGGCACCGCCGCCCCGGCTCTCGCCGGCACCCCGCAGCACCTGGTGGACAGCTCCACCCTGGCGCTGGAGGACATGATGGACGGCGCCGAAGGCTCGCAAGCCCAGGATTTCCTGCGCAAGGCCCAGGCGGTGGTGATCTGCCCCGACATCTTCCGCGCCGGGTTCTTCTTCGGCGGCGAAGGCGGCATCTGCGTATTTTCCGCCCGCACGCCCGATGGCGGATGGTCCTACCCGGCCTTCTACTCGCTGGGCAGCGGCAGCTTCGGCCTGCAGATCGGCCTGCAGAACGCCGAGATGATGATGATCGTCATGACCAATGGCGGAGTGAACGCGCTGCTCAACTCCCATTTCAAGATCGGCGCTGACGCCGGGCTCACCGTGGCGACGCTCGGCGCCGGGGTGAACGGCTCCATGTCCACGGCGCTGAATGCGGACATCATCAGCTTCTCCAAGACCGAGGGGCTGTACGGCGGCGTCTCGCTCGCCGGTTCCATTCTGTCCGACAATTCCGATTTCGAGCAGCAATATTACGGCACTGCGCTGGGCGCGCGGGCCATCGTGGTCAACGGCCAGGGCACCAACAACGGCGCCAACCCGCTGCGCACCATGCTGGGCCGCTACGGGCAGTAAGTTTTGATCCTGGGGCGGCGCAAGCCGCCCCAGAGCCGCGCGACAGGCGATCACCAGCGCACCGCATCAGGCCATGTAGAACATTCAGTCCGTCTGGAGCCTACTGCCTCGCACCACCTTGACGCCCGTTCCCTAACGACGCGGACCAGGTCGCAATACTACGCGCAACGACCAACACAATCACCAGCGCACACAGCGTTAATATGTCGGCCGCAGAAAATTCCTGCGCGTAAAGCTGGATCAGTATCTCGCGCAGCGAAAACACGATCGTCACGTCGAGCAGGTTCGACAGCCGAATATGCCTCGTTCTCGCATATTCCATAAACGTATTGAACAGCTCGATCAAAATCACAACGTCGAGCACACGCTCCACCAGCCCGCGCATCGCCACTTCGTCAGAAGCCATCATATTGGCCAAGGGGAACATAGAGGCGGTACTGATCAATGCCTGGATAAACGCGAAACCTAGCGACACCAGCATCATGGGAATCACCCCCAGGATCACCAGCTCCACGGCCCGGTCATAAATGCGAAATACCAAATCCCGCGTGCTGTTGGCCGGTCTGGCCGGGGGCACTCTTCCTTGCGCGACGTTTGCGTCTTGCTGCGGCGTTTCGTACGGGTGCTGCATGTCTCTCACCGTCGGCTCCTTATCCGTGGGCACAACGCCAACATACGCTATGCCGGCGTAGCCTAATACACCACCACGTTGCGAATGCTCTCGCCCTTGCGCATCAGCTCGAAGCCCTCGTTGATCTGCTCGAATGGCAGCACATGGGTGATGAGCGAGTCGATATCGATCTTGCCATCCATATACCAATCGACAATGCGCGGCACGTCGGTGCGGCCCCTGGCGCCGCCGAAGGCCGTGCCCTTCCAGGTGCGACCCGTGACCAGCTGGAACGGACGGGTGGAAATCTCCTGCCCCGCGCCAGCAACACCGATGATGATCGAAGTGCCCCAGCCGCGATGGCAGCACTCCAGCGCCTGGCGCATCACCTTGGTGTTGCCGATGCATTCGAAGGAATAATCCGCGCCGCCATCGGTGAGGTTCACCAGATATGGCACCAGATCATCGCCGATCTCGTCCGGGTTGACGAAATGCGTCATGCCGAATTTTTCGGCCATCGGCTTGCGGGCGTTATTCAAATCCACGCCGATGATCTTTTCGGCCCCCGCGATGCGGGCACCCTGGATAACGTTCAGCCCGATGCCGCCAAGCCCGAACACCACCACGCTATCGCCCGGCTGCACCTTGGCCGTGTTGAACACGGCGCCGATGCCAGTCGTCACACCGCAGCCAATGTAGCAGATCTTCTCGAAGGGCGCGTCCTCGCGCACCTTGGCCAGGGCGATCTCGGGCAGCACGGTGAAATTGGCGAAGGTCGAGCAGCCCATGTAATGCATCACCGGCGCGCCGTCGCAGGAGAAGCGCGAGGTGCCGTCCGGCATCACGCCCTTGCCCTGGGTGGCGCGGATGGCAGTGCACAGATTGCTCTTGCGCGACAGGCAGGTTTTGCACTGGCGGCATTCGGGCGTGTACAGCGGAATCACGTGGTCGCCCTTCTTCAGGCTGGTCACACCGGGGCCGACATCCACGACCACGCCAGCCCCCTCATGCCCGAGAATGGCGGGGAAGATGCCCTCCGGGTCCATGCCGGAAAGGGTGTATTCATCCGTGTGGCAAATGCCGGTGGCTTTCACCTCCACCAAAACCTCGCCGTATTTCGGACCCTCGATGTCCACAATCTCCAGAGAGAGCGGCCTGCCCGCCGCCCGTGCCACTGCCGCTCTCGTCTTCATGTCTTACTCCCCGGTCTTGAACGCGCTTGCGGGGTATCCTTGCGCGAATAGCAGCGAGGTCAAGTCCGTATGCTCGACCCTGTTGGCCACCTGCGCCGCCACCACCGGCTTGGCGTGGTAGGCG
>DATIWS010000302.1:0-2780 GCA_035519275.1 Acidocella sp.
GCAAGCTGGTTCAGCGCCTTGTGCAGGTCCATCACCAGCACGTGGAACTTGTCGCCACTCTCGCGGCTGGCGCTGGTGAGCGCGCCGATCCGGCTGAGCGCGATCTCATCCGCCGCCTGCGGGGCGAGGGCGGGCTGCAGCGCCCGCACCCGCGCGGCCAGCGCCCCGGCTTCGGGCGTGGCGGCGATGGTCAGCGGGGCCAGCATGGCGTCCAGGTCGGTCTTCAGCCCGCCGAGCAGGGCCCCGGCGCCGGGGAGGAACAGCGCATCCGGCCCCAGCAGCCTGGCCTGGCCGAGCGCGGTTTCCGGCATCTCGGCATCCAGCCCGGCGGCGCGCAGCTCCGGCGCGAAGCCCCGCGCCGCGCGTGCAGGCTCGCGCGCCTTGGCCGCGGCCTCCTGCATCAGGGACAGGCGCAGCTTGATCCGGTCATTGGCCGCCAGCGCCGCGCTGATCAGCCCGGGGAGCAGCACCTCGCTCTCGCCCAGCACTCCGACAATTTCGCTTTTTAGTGTCACGATTGTTCTCCCGCCGCCGCCTGGGTAGCGAAACCACCGCACCGGCGCTTTGCGCTAAGTCATGAGCGGCGGGTGAAGTTTTTGTGACGGTGGGATGTCAAAGACTGTTTTGAAATTCGCTCTGGTGAGTCACATGGGGGTGTTTTTTGAGCACCGGAGCACAGAAAAGCGCCCTCAGGTGGCCGCCAGAGTAGAATTTACAAACAGTCTCTTACCCCAGCGCGTACTCGGCTTCCGGCGTATAGGTCGGCTGGTCCTTGCCGAGGAAGGAGCTGAACAGCGTGACGTTATCGGCGCGGATGCGCGCCGAGCGGTACAAATTGTTCGCCTGCACGAAGCTGGTGAGTGCAGGCGTCACGTTCATGTCCATCCGCGCCAGGGTGACATGCGGGGTGAATCTGCGCTTCTCCGGCGCGAGGCCGCAGCGGTTCAGCGCCGTCTCCACCTTGGTCTGCAGCCGGGCCAGATCCTCGTTGCGCTCGACGCCGACATAGAGCGTGTTCACCCGTCCGTTCTTCTCGAACCAGCCGAGCCCGGAGAGCGAGAACTCGAAGCTGCGTCCGCGTAAGGAGGCGAGGGCGAGGTCGATCTCCTCGGCCTGGAGGCGGTTGGCCTCGCCGATGAAGCGCAGGGTGAGGTGGAAGTTATCCGTCGGCACCCAGCGCGCGCCGGGCAGGTTGCAGGACAGATCGCTGAGCTCTTCTTTCACCTCCCAGGGGAGGTCAAGGGCGACGAACAGGCGCATGGTCGGGCCTTTCTGCTAAAATTCAGCGACTCGCTTGAGATAATTTTGCAATGCGGAACTTCAGCTGGTCAATAATTATATGGGTGCGGTGGCTACCTTTGCCCAGGCGCGGGTGGCATCGTCGAGCTGCGGGGCCAGGGCCTCGTAAACATGGGCGTGGTAGGCGTTGAGCCAGTCGAGCGCGTCCCGGCAGAGCAGGGCGGGCTCGATCAGCGCGCGGTCGAACGGCACCAGCGTCAACGTCTCAAAGTATAGGAATTTTTTCTTGGCCTCGCGGAAATCCGCCGCCTGCACCAGCACCAGATTCTCCAGCCGGATGCCATAGGCCCCCGGCAGGTAGTAGCCTGGCTCGTTGGAGAGGATCATCCCCGCCGCCAGCGGCACCGGCTTGGCGGCGCGCGAGATGCTGGCCGGGCCCTCATGCACTGAAAGATACGAGCCGACGCCATGGCCGGTGCCGTGGTCGTAATCAAGCCCGGCGCGCCAGAGTTCGGCGCGGGCGAAGGCGTCCAGATGCCCGCCCGCCACGCCAACGGGGAACACGGCGCGGGCGAGGGTGATATGCCCGGCCAGCACGCGGGTGACATTGGCGCGGATTTCGGCCGGGGCGGGGCCGGGGCCGGTCCAGATGGTGCGGGTGATGTCCGTGGTGCCGTCCAGATACTGGCCGCCGCTGTCGATGAGATAGACCTCGTTCGGCTGGATGGCGCGGTTGCTCTCGGGCGTCACGCGGTAATGGATGATGGCGCCATGCTCGCCAGCCCCGGAGATGGCCGCGAAGCTCTCGCCCCTGAACAGCGCGCCCTGGGCGCGGAATTCCAGCAGTTTGGCGGCGGCGGAGATTTCGGTTTCTCCGCTGGCATGGCTCAGCCAGGCGAGGAATTGCACCACGGCCACGCCGTCGCGTAAGTGCGCGGCGCGGGCGCCCGCCTGTTCGGTGGGGTTTTTCAGCGCCCGGGGCAGGGAAACCGGGTCCGGCCCGGCGGCGATGTTCGCGCCTGCCTCCTTCAGCGCGGCCTCGAACCAAACGGGCTGGGTGGCGGGATCGAAGCGCACGGTCTGGCCCCTGAGCGCCGCGATTTCGCCGGGCAGGGCGGCGCGGTCCAGCACCGTCACCTCGGGGCCAAGATGCGCGCGCAAGGCGGGCGTCACCTTCTCCGGGGCCATGAAGAGCAGCGCCGAGGCATCGTCTCGCAGCAGGGCATAGCCGAGCGTGAAGGGGCAGAATTCAAGGTCGGCGCCACGGATGTTGAAGGCCCAAGCGAGCGAGGCCGGGTCGGTGAGGATGGCGGCGTCCTGCCCGGCGGCACGCAGCTCCGCCGCCAGACGGGCACGCTTGGCCCCGGCGCTCTCGCCCGCATATTCGTCCGGGTGCGGCACGGCGGGGGCCAGAGGCGGGGCAGGGCGGTCGGCCCAGATCTCGTCGATCGGGTTCGCATCCCCCGGCACCAGTTCCACCCCGGCGAAGCGCTTCAGCGCCTCCGGGCTGATCAGCCAGGGGTCGTAGCCGATGCGCCCTC
>DATIWS010000303.1:0-7986 GCA_035519275.1 Acidocella sp.
GCTGGCGATGCCGTAATAGATCGTCTGCGCCTCCCGCCGCGCGGTCACCAGCCCATCCCGCCGCAGCAGGGCGAGATGCTGGGACACGGTGGAGCTGCGCAGATCCAGAAACGCCGCCAGTTCGCCGACCGAGCGTTCCCCCTCCAGCAGCTGGCAGAGGATCATCAGCCGGTGCGGGTTGGCCAGGGATTTCAACAGCTCGCCGGCCTGGCCCGCCGCCGCGTGCATGACTGTGGAATCAATATTCATTATTACGAATATACGAATATTGGAATATTGACGCAACAGCCAAAGCACGAACAAGCGCTTGGCGAAACCAGGGCGCGGGATAGGGTTTTTTGCACGACATCATGGCGAAAGTGAAATATTCTACGAACGCCAACTGCCGCTGTAACTTCGAACCCCAGAATTCGCCATGAACAGCATCACCCTGGTTTGCCCGGACTGTGCCGCGCTCAACCGCGTGCCGGAGGCGCGCCTTGCCGAGGCCCCGCGCTGCGGCGCCTGCCACAAGCCGCTGTTCAGCGGGCAGTCTCTGGCGGTGGACGAGGGGAAGCTTGCCCGGCACGTGGCGCATGACGGCGTGCCGGTGCTGGTGGATGTCTGGGCCGCGTGGTGCGGGCCGTGCCGGATGATGGCGCCGCAATTCGCCCAGGCCGCCATGCTGCTGGAACCGCGCGTCCGGCTGCTGAAGCTGGACGCCGACACCGCGCCGGAGACCATGGCGCGCCACGGCATACGCTCCATTCCCGCGCTGCTGCTGTTTTCCGGCGGCAGGCTCGTCGCGCAGCAGGCCGGGGCGATGAACGCCGGGCAGATCGCGCAATGGGTCCGCCAGCATTCGCCCCGTTAGGAGGCCAAGCATGACCGACACCGCCCTTGCCGCCGCCGCCGCGCAGATCACCGCCAGCCACATGCCGCGCCCGGCGGTGCAGAGCTTCTTCGACGAGGCGACCTTCACCGCCACCCATGTGGTGTACGACGCAACCACCCGCCACGCCGCGGTGATCGACAGCGTGCTGGATTTCGACCCCGCCTCCGGCCGCACCGCGACACATTCGGCCGATGCGGTCATCGCCTTCCTGCGCAAGGCCGGGCTGAAGCTGGACTGGCTGCTGGAAACCCATGCGCATGCCGACCACCTTTCCGCCGCCGCCTATATCCAGGAGCAATGCGGCGGGCATCTCGGCATCGGTGAGCACATCACCACGGTGCAGCAGGTTTTCGGCAGGATCTTCAACCTCGGCGGCGAATTCGCGCGCGACGGCAGCCAGTTCGATTATCTGTTCAAGGATGGCGAGGCGTTCAACCTCGGCGGCATACCGGCCATGGTGCTGCATGTGCCTGGGCATACGCCGGCCGATATCGCCTATGTCATCGGCGACGCCGTATTCGCGGGGGACACGCTGTTCATGCCCGATTACGGCACCGCGCGCACCGACTTCCCCGGCGGCAGCGCGGGGCGGCTCTACCATTCCATCCACCGCCTGCTCTCTTTGCCGGAGGCGGCACGGCTGTTCCTCTGCCACGACTACAAGGCGCCAGGGCGCGAAGAATATGCGTGGGAAACCAGCATCGGCGCCGAGCGGCAGGGCAACATCCATGTGAGTGAAGGGGTGAGCGAGGCCGAGTTCACCGCCATGCGCCAGGCGCGCGACGCCACGCTGGCCATGCCCCGGCTGCTGCTGCCCTCAGTGCAGGTGAACATCCGCGCCGGGCATCTGCCCCCGCCGGAGGAGAACGGCGTGAGCTACCTGAAGCTGCCGCTGGACATGCTGTAACCGCTCATGAACCTGGACATGCTGCACAGCGCGCTGGCCCTCCTCTAATCCCGCACGCTGAGGACGCCGGTGGCGACCCGCGGGCGGAACACCGTGCAGCCCTTCAGCCCCAGCTCATAGGCGGCCCTGAACGTGCCGGTGAAATCAACGAACCCGCATGTGGCAGGCAGGTTGATGGTCTTGGCGATGGACTGGTCCACATGCGGTTGCAGCACAGCCTGCATGCCCAGATGTGCCTGTACCGGCAACGTCTCGGCGGTGACGAAGGCGGGCGGCAGCCCCCCGCCCCGTTCCTGCCGCCACAGCCGTACGGCATGGTCAATCACCGTTACGTGTTGCGGGGTGCCCAGCGCGCCGAGAATGGCGCGATCGGCCTCGGCGGCGAAAACAGGCTCGATGCCGGAGGAGACATTGCCCGCGAGCAGGCTGATCGTGCCGGCGGGGGCGATGGCGAGCAGATGGCTGTTGCGGATCCCAAAGCGGGCGATGGCATCGCGCACATCCTCGGGCAGAGCGCGGATGAACGGCCCGGCGAGGTAGGCATCACGCGCAAAGGCGGGGAAGGCCCCCTTCTCCGCCGCCAGCGCAATGGAGGCGCGGTAGGCGGCGTGGCAGATCTCGCGCATCACCTCTCCAGCCCAGTGCCGCGCGGCCTCGGCTCCGTAATCCAGCCCGAGCATGACCAGCGCGTCGGCCAGCCCGGTGATGCCGAGCCCGACCCGCCGCTTGGCCCGAACCTCCTCCGCTTGGGCGGGCAGCGGGAAATGCGTGACGTCCAGCACATTATCCAGCATGCGCACGGCGACGGGCACGGCCTCCATGAGCGCCGCCGTGTCCAGCCACACCGCGGGGGAGAAGGGCTCGCGGATGAAGGCGGTGAGGTTGAGCGAGCCGAGATCGCACCCGCCGTAATGAGGCAGCGGCACCTCGCCGCACGGGTTCACGGCGCTGATCCGCTCGCAATAATGCAGATTGTTCATGCGGTTGATCTGGTCGATGAACAGCACGCCGGGCTCGCCGCTGTTGAAGCTGGCAAGCATGAGCTTGTCCCAAAGTTCCGCCGCGCTCACCTCACGCGAGACGCGGTGCGGCGGCGTGGCGGGGAAAGTCAGCTTCCAGGGCGCGCCCTCGGCGGCGGCGCGCATGAAGGCGTCGGTCACCAGCACCGAGAGATTGAAATGGCTGAGCACGCCTTGCTGGCGCTTGGCGGCGATGAACGCCGCGATATCCGGATGGTCGCAGCGCAAAGTGGCCATCATGGCGCCCCGCCGCGCGCCGGTGGACTGGATGGTGGCGCACATCGCGTCCCACACCGCCATGAAGGAGACCGGACCGGAGGCGATGTTGCCTGCGACGCTCGCCGGCAGCCCGCGCGGGCGCAGGGTGGAGAAATCATACCCCACCCCGCCGCCCTGCTGCATGGTCACGGCCCCCTCCTGCAAAGCGCGGAAAATACCGGGGATGGAATCCTCGATCTCGCCCATGACGAAGCAGTTGAGCAGCGTGACCCGGCGCGGCGTGCCCGCCCCGGCCAACACCCGCCCGCCGGGCAGGAAGCGGAAGCCCGCCAGCGCTTGGTGAAAGCGCGCGGCCCAGTCCTCGCGCCCCGATGGCTCGGCCTGGGCCAGAGCGTTGGCGACACGGCGCCAAGTGGCGTCGATGTCCGGCTCGGCGCTGCCGCCATGGCGGTAGCGTTGTGACCAGACGATGCGGGCGACTTCGGTCTCCAATCCGGCGGCGGTCATGGCGGCGGCTCCGAGGAATCGAAAACCACCATATAGGTTCCGGCATAGGGGAAGGGATTGGAATCCGCCGGCAGCACGGCAGCAATGCGCGGGTCTTCCGCCGCGTAGCGCAGGTAATCGGCATCCAGCACGGCATGGCGGTCGAGAAACACGTTCATCGCGGCGGAGACGCGCACGCAGCCCTTGGAATCCGGGCGGCCGAGGCGGGGTTCCAGCACATCCGGGTCGGTGGCGTGCAGCAGCAGCCGGATCTCGCCGGTCTGGCCATCGGTCCGCCAGCCCTCCACCGCAATCTCCCAGCCGAAATCCCAGACCCGGCGGCCCTTTATCCCCAAGCCGCGGATATGGTTCTCGTTATAGGTGCCCTCGGCCCGGTAATCGAGAATGGCGGTGTTGTGCGGGAACACCCCGGTGGGGGTGATGAAAAACCCGTAGCGCCCGGTTTGGCCCGTGGAAACCTTGCCGCCGCCGACAACCTGCCAGGGCCCGGTGGGGTTGGCGAAAATCACCCGGAGCTGCTGCACCGCCGGGTTGCGGTCCACGGCGAGGACGAGCTGCGGGCTGGTGATTTTATAGGGTGAGGCGGCGAGCATCGCCCGGGTGCGGGCGATCCAGGCGGCGTCATCGGCCGGGGCGGAGCGGGTTTCGGGGGGAACCTCCTGCGCCATGTGGTGGCGCAGGGCGGCGACGGGCGCGCTGTAATCGGGCGGCTTGGGTACGGCAGCCGGAGGCGGCGTCACCGGCGCGGCGGCGCAGCCAACCAGCGCCGCCACAACGCCAAGACAAAAGACAAGTCCGGCAAGGTTGCGCATGGTGCGCGAAAGGCTAGACGATCCACAGCGCCAGGCTTTGACCAAAATCAATGCCGTGGCCGGACCAGGCGGATAATTCACATGATGGTACAACCCGCCAATGGCGGGAGGATCTCCAAATGACAATGCGACACGTCTTCCTTGGCGCCGCCGTTCTGCCGCTTATGCTCGGCGGCTGCGCGGTGACGCCGCCCAGCGGCCCCAGCGTCATGGTGCTGCCCGGCCCCGGGAAAACCTTCAACGCCTTCCAGGTGGATGATTATAACTGCCGCGCCGCCGCGGGGCAGAGCATCGGCTATGCCGCGGGCGCTACCTCTCAGGCGGCGCAGCAGAACGGCGCCGCGAGCGCGGTGGGCGGCACCCTGATGGGCGCCGCGGCGGGAGCGGCAATCGGGGCTGCCGCCGGCAATGCGGGGGAAGGGGCGGCCATCGGCGCCGCTTCCGGGCTGGCCCTGGGCGCAGCCTCGGGTGCCGCGAACGCGCAGGCATCGCAGGGTGATCTGCAATGGCACTACGATGTCACCTACGGCCAGTGCATGGCGGCCAAAGGCAACAGCGTGCCGCCGATGCCGCCCGCCAGCGTGTATAGCTACCCTGCCGCGGTACCGGGCTATTACCCGTATTCGCCTTACGCCTTTTATCCAGGCTACGGCTACTTCTACCCGCCGGTCACGTTCGGCTTCGGCTGGGGCTGGGGCGGCGGCTGGCATGGCGGGGGCTGGCATGGCGGCGGATGGCACGGAGGCGGCTGGCACGGCGGCGGCGGGTCCCACTGGCATCATCATTAGAATGCGATCGCACTCTCTTCGCAGGGCACTATGGACCCTCTCGCGAAAATTGATAATCCGGTGATTTCTTCTTTCACTGTAAACAAACGGTTCTTACTCGGAGGGAGGACGTGGATCGGCTGGCAAAGCACCAGAAACGACGACCCCCCGTCCGGCATGAGCGCGGTGCGGGGGGGTTCATTCGTCCTGCGGCCGGCGCCGCCGCCAAGGGGCGGCGGTGGCGGCGCAACCGTTCAACTCAGCTTGCGGATTTTCCATGGTGGGTTTTCGCGGTCTGAGCGGTTTGGTCGTCATAGCCCTGGCCGTTCAGCTGAGCGGCCAGCTGGGCCTGGCTTTCACGGTCCGAGACCGACACCTGCACGGTGGCGGGACGGGAGAACAGACCGTTCGCAGCAGCCGGCTGGGCAAGGCCAAGCAGAGTGGCGGCAGCAAGGGCCGCGGCAGAGGTAGAGAAACGCATCGGAGTGATCCTTAAAATTATTGCCGTGTGTGTGTTCTGACTTGAAGGCGGCCGGTCGCCGTCTTCGCGGGGCGATATGGGCCCTCTTGCGAAAATTGATAATCCGGTGAATTTTTCTTTCACTATAAACAAATGGTTCATAATCCGAGGGAACATGGATCGTCTGGCGAAAATGACCGCCTTTGCAAAGGTGGCGGAAACAGGGAGCTTCACCAAGGCAGCGCGCGCGCTGCGGCTGTCGCCCACCATCATCAGCAAGCATGTGCGCGAGCTTGAGGAGGCGCTCGGCGTGCGCCTGCTCAACCGCACGACGCGCCATGTCGGCCTCACCGAGATTGGCAGCATCTATTACGAGCAATGCGCCGACCTGCTCGCCCAGCTGGAGGCGCTGGAGAGCGTTGCCGGCCAGATGCAGAACACCCCCACGGGCGTGCTGCGGGTGAGCGCGCCACTGGGCTTTGGCGCGGCGAGGATCGCGCCGCTGCTGCCGCGCTTCGCCGCCGCGTACCCGAACGTCACTGTCGAGATGATCCTGACCGACCGCTACGTGGAGGTGGTGGAGGAAGGGTTTGACATGGCGGTGATGATGAACCAGCCGCCGGAAACGAGCTACATCACCCGCACGCTGGTGAACACCGGAAGCGTGCTCTGCGCCGCGCCGGAGTACTTGGCCCGGCACGGCGCACCTGCGGTGCCCGAGGACCTGACCACGCATAATTGCCTCGTCGTGATCAACGCGCAGCTCGGCGCGCCATGGAGCTTCACCGGTGCTGACGGCGCCAAGCACACCATAAAGGTGACTGGAAACTTCCGCAGCAACAGCGCCGCGGCGGAGCTGGAAGCGGCGCTGCGCGGCCAGGGGCTGGCGCTGCAGCCGGATTTTCTTGTGGAGCAGGCGCTGCGCGACGGCCGGATGGTGCGCGTGCTGACGGATTACACGACACCGCAGCTCACCTTCCGCATGGTCTACCCGCCTGGCCGGCACCTCACCGCGAAGCTGCGCGCCTTCGCTGATTTCCTGGTGGCGAACCTCGCCAGTTGAGCACGCCGCGCCCGGCAGCCCTGCCCGTGGCCAGGCAGGCTTGCAGCAGGTAGCCGCCGGTCGGCGCCTCCCAGTCCAGCATCTCCCCCGCCACGAACACGCCGGGGTGGCGGCGCAGCATCAGGTGCTCGTCCAACTCCGTGAGCTTGATCCCGCCTGCGGTGGAAATGGCGCGCTCCAGCCCGGAAGGTGCCAGCAGGCGAACCGGAAGGGATTTGATGAGGTCAGCCGGGGAAGCTTCCGCCCCGGCGTGCCGGGCCTCCTGCACCAAGCCGATCGCCACCGCGGACAGGCCGACACGCTTGCGCAGCCGGGTGGAGAGCGACTCGCTGCCCCCGCCCGCCAGCCTTGTGGTAAGCGTTTCGGCGCTGAAATCCGGGCGCAGATCGAGGCTGAGGGTGGCAGCACCGTCCCGCGCGATCATCTCCCGCGCCAGGGCCGAGACGGCATAGACCGCCCCGCCCTCGATCCCGTTCCTGGTGATCATCAGCTCGCCGGGAACCGTGAGTTCGCCGCAGGTGAGGGTGATGCGTTTGACCGGCGTGCCGGCGAATTTCTCCGCGAAATGCGTCGACCAACCGACTGTGAAACCGCAATTGGCCGGGCGCAGCGGGGCGATTTCGACGTCAGGCAGCAGCGCCGTCCAGCCGCCGGTGCTACCCAGGCGCGGCCAGGAGGCACCGCCCAGCGCCAGCACCACCGCATCCGCCTCGTGGGTGGCGCCATCGGCGAAGCGCAGCCGGCCATGGGCGTCCCACCCCGTCCACTCGGCGCGGGTGACGAACTTTACCCCCAGGCTTTCCAGCCGCCTGATCCAGGCGCGCAGCAGGGGGCTCGCCTTCATCACATTGGGAAACACGCGTCCGCTGCTGCCGGCGAAAGTGGGCTGCCCCAGCCCCGCGCACCATTCGCGCACGGCCTCGGGCGGAAATTCCGCCAGCCAGGGGGCGAGCCAGTCCGCCGCCTCGCCGTAGCGGGTGAGGAAGCGCGGCAGCGGCTCGGTATGGGTGATGTTGAGACCGCCCCGCCCGGCCATGAGGAATTTGCGCCCCAGGCTCGGCATGCGCTCGAACAATGTCACCGCCATCCCGGCCTGGGCCATCACCTCGGCGGCCATGAGCCCGGCGGGGCCGCCACCGATGACGGCGGCGTGGGGAGAAGAAGGCGTATTCGTATCCACGGGCCCTTATGCACCGGCTTTGCGCGGGAAGGCCAGACCGCGGGTCGCTCTGGTCATTTTCATCGGCACCATGTTACGCTGCACCATCTGAATTCAGCAGATCGTCATGATGGAGGCCCGCCTGGACCAAATTCAACAAAATGAAGATCAACCGGCCCCGCCCAGGCCGCCGGAACAC
>DATIWS010000304.1:0-3167 GCA_035519275.1 Acidocella sp.
CCTGCCGGATGAATCGGCGATCGACGAGGTTCTGGCCATGTGCAATGTCCTGCGCCTCGTCACCCTGGCGCCAGAATTGCCGGGCGCCATGGCCGCCATCACCCGGCTGCGCGCCGCCGGGGTGGCGGTGGCGCTCGGCCATACCGGGGCGGACGCCGCCACCATGCGCGACGCCGCTGCAGCGGGCGCTGCCCTGGTGACGCATGTGTTTAACGCGCAGTCGCCCCTGCATCACCGCGCCCCGGGCGCACCGGGCGTGGCGCTTACCGACCCGCGCCTCTCCCCCTGCTTGATCGCCGATGGCGTGCATGTCGCGCCGGAGCTGCTGGCCATTGCCTTCGCCGCTTGCCCGCGCGCCATCGCGGTCACCGACTCCATCCTCATCGCCGGGCTGGAACCGGGCGCCGTGCGGGAATTCGGCGGCGCGCCAGTCGCACTCGGGCCGCAAGGTGTGGGCCTGCGGGAGAACGGCACCATTGCCGGGGCGGGGATCGCCCTGGATGAAGGCGTGCGCCGCCTCATCGCCGCCGGCGTGGCGCCCGAGACCGCCCTCGCCGCCGCCACATCCCGCCCGGCTCTCGCCCTGGGGCTGACAGATCGCGGCGTGCTCACCCCCGGCGCGCGGGCGGACATCGTCTGGTTCAGCGACGATCTTCACCCCCAGCGCGTCTGGACCGCCGGGGTGACGCACGAGCCCGCCGCCAAGCCGCGCGGCACGGAGAGCGCGAGAGCGGAATTGATGGACCTGGACGAGCGGGACACACTGGGAATCGTGCAGACCTTCCTTGCCCAGGAACAGGCCGCGCAGCGCGCTTTGGCTGCCGCCGCCCCTGCCCTGGCCCGGCTGGCCGATGCCGTAGCGGCGCGGCTGGAAGCGGGCGGGAGGCTGTTCTACGCCGGGGCGGGCACCTCCGGGCGGCTCGGCTTTCTCGACGCCGTGGAATGCGGCCCGACCTTCGGCATCGGGGACGGGCTGATCATCCCCCTGCTCGCTGGCGGCCCCTCGGCCTTCATCAAGGCCGCCGAGGGCGCCGAGGATGACAAGGACGCCGCCATCACCGCGCTCACCGCGCATGGCTTTGGCCCCGGCGACGCGCTCGTCGGCATCGCCGCCTCTGGCAGCACGCCATTTACCCTCGCCGCCATCCGCCACGCCCGGGCTCTGGGCGGGCTCACCGGCGCCATCGTCAACAACGCGGCATCTTCCATGGCCGAGGCCGCCGACATCGCGGTGCAGATCGTCACCGGGGCGGAGGTTATCGCCGGGTCCACGCGGCTCTCCGCCGGGTCCACCCAGAAGATCGCGCTCAACACGCTCTCCTCCACGGTCATGATCCGGCTCGGCAAGACCTACGGCCCCTACATGGTGGACATGCGCGCAACGAACGCCAAGCTGCGCCGCCGGGCCTTGGCAATGGTCCAGCAAATTACGGGCGCGAATGAAAGCGACGCAACTCTTGCACTCGGCGCCTGCGAGATGCACGTTAAACGTGCGGTGTTAATGATCTTGCGCCGGCTGACCGCCGAACAAGCCAAGGCGAGACTGGCGGCGGCCTCCGGTTCCCTGCGCCGCGCGCTGAATGACCAAGAGGTGAGAACGGGACTAACATAAAATGGCGGGGAAAATCATCAGCATCGCGCGTCGCGTGGATGATTTCATCATCGACCAGGTGTTGCAGCCCGGGGTCAACCTCGCCTGCTGGCATCTCGGCCTGCCGCTCTACACCCTGGCACGGGCCTGCACCGTGCTCGGCGCCGGCATCGGGGTGATCTGGATCCACGCCTTCGACACCGCCTTCAGCGCCGATTTCCTCGAGGACATGTTCTGCCTGCTGGTGATGGCGGGCAACGCCTTCATGCAGATCCGCGCGCATGAGCAGCACGCCCCGCGCCGCCCGGCCTTGGCGCCGGCGGTGCGGCTCACCGGCCTGCTCTGGCGCACGCTATGGCTGCTGGACCTGGCACTCTTCCCTTCGCAATGGCCGCTGATGAGCCATGGCGCACTGCTCGGCAACTTCGCGTGGACGCTGCTGCTGGTGCTGCCCTACTGGCTCATTTGCTGCGGCCAGCCGCCCGAGCCGCTGGCGCGGGGCGAGTTCCGCCCCGCGACCATCCCTGTACGCTGAGGCCCCGGCGCGGCATGGTTGTGTGAACCAACCCACGACGGAGGCCGTAAGGTGACGATGACCGATCTCAAGCAAAAACTGGAATGGCTGGACGACCAGATCGCCATCCGCGCCAACGCCGTGTTCGCGACGATGGGGTTCTTCTGGTTCTGCCTGATCCTGACCCTGCTGCCGCTGAAATGGCCGGCCACCATGCCCTTCGTGCAATATGCCAGCTCTGGCGTGCTACAGCTTGTTGCCCTGCCGTTGCTCGGCGTCGGCACCATCCTGGCGGCGCGCTCCTCCGACCAACTGGCCAAGGAGCAGCACGACGCGGTGATGGAGACTGTGAACTCCATGCGGCTGATGATGAATGAACTTCACCAGCTGCATCTGGAACTGCACATCAAGATCGGCGCAGTGCTGGAGAGCCAAGGGCCAGATAACGACAGCTCCCAGCCAACGGCATAAAAATTTGGCCGGGGAAGCTGCCTTCCCCGGCCCGTATGATCAAGCGGCCTTCGCCTCGCGGCGGCGGCGGGTGAGGATGAACTCAGTATAGCCGTTCGGCTGGACGCGCCCCTCGAACACCAGGTCCAGCGCCGCCTTGAAGGCCGGGCCGTCATAGGCCGGGGCCATCGGCGTATAGGCGGCGTCGCCCGCGTTCTGCCGGTCCACCACCAGCGCCATGCGCTTGAGCGTCTCCAACACCTGCTCCTTCGTCACCACGCCATGGTGCAGCCAGTTAGCGAGGTGCTGGGAGGAGATGCGCAGCGTGGCGCGGTCTTCCATCAGGCCGACATCATGGATGTCCGGCACCTTGGAGCAGCCCACCCCCTGGTCCACCCAGCGCACCACGTAGCCGAGCAGGCCCTGGCAGTTATTGTCCAGCTCCTGCTGGATTTCCTCGGGCTTCCAGTTGATGCCGTGCGCCAGCGGGATGGTCAGCAGATCGGAGAGCTTCGCCGGGGCGCGGGATTTCAGCTCCTCCTGCCGGGCGAACACGTCCACGGCGTGGTAGTGCAGCGCGTGCAGCGTGGCGGCGGTGGGGGACGGCACCCA
>DATIWS010000305.1:0-2967 GCA_035519275.1 Acidocella sp.
GCCTTGATCTGCCGGTCCGCCGAGCAGGAGACGCCGATGCCGATGGGCAAGCTGGCGCCGTGGCGGGGCAGGCGAATGACGCGCACGTCGTGGCAGAAATACTTGCCGCCGAACTGCGCGCCGATGCCGATCTTGCGGGTGATCTCCAGCACCTTCTGCTCCATCTCCAGGTCGCGGAAGGCATGGCCGGTCATGTCGCCCGTGGTCGGCAGGGCGTCATAATACCGGGTGGAACCCATCTTCACCGTCTTCAGGTTCAGCTCGGCGGAGGTGCCGCCGATGACGATGCAAAGATGGTAGGGCGGGCAGGCGGAGGTGCCGAGGGTTTTGATCTTGGCTTCCAGGAAGGAATAGATCTTCTCCGGCGTCAGCGTCGCGCGGGTTTCCTGGAACAGATAGGTCTTGTTGGCCGAGCCGCCGCCCTTGGCCATGAACTGCAGGTGGAACTCATCGGCATGGTAGTCGCCGGGGGAAGCCATGATGTCGAACTGGACCGGCAGGTTGTTGCCGGTGTTCTTCTCCTCGAACATCGAGACCGGGGCCATCTGCGAGTAGCGCAGGTTGGTCTCGGTATAGGTGCGGTGCACGCCGTAGGAGAACGCCTCCTCCTCGTTGCCTTCCACCCATACGCGCTGGCCCTTCTTGCCGAAGATCAGGGCGGTGCCGGTGTCCTGGCACATGGGCAGCACGCCCTTGGCGGAGATCACGGCGTTCTTCAGGAATTCCATTGCCACGTAGCGGTCGTTCTCGCTGGCCTCGGGGTCCTTCAGGATATTGGCGAGCTGCTGCAGATGCCCGGGGCGGAGCAGATGCGCGACATCGTCGAAAGCGGTGAAGGCGAGCTCCTCAAGAGCCTTCGCCGTCACTTTCAGCACGGTCTTGCCATCCACCTCGATGGTGGAGACGCCGGGGATATCCAGCTTGCGGTACGCCGTCGTGTCCTCGCCGAGCGGGAACATGGGCGCGTAGGCAAAACCAGTGCTGTGCTTCGTCATTACGTTCATGGCTTCAGTCTTTCTGCCGTTTACGAAAGGCGTCCAGGCTCACCACGGCGGCAGGGCCGTCATTCGGGCGGGATGGCACGTCGTCGCCCTCCGGCGCCGGAATATCCGCCACCTTCACCGGTTCCGGCACCGCGACATCGAAATGCAGGCCAAAGCGCACTTCCGGATCGGCGAAGCTGGTGATGGCGGCGATGGGGATGGTGAGGTTGGAGGGAATACCGGAGAAGGAGAGGCCAACGGACATAGCATTGCCGGCCTCGTCCACGGTGAGCCCGTGGTACTGGTGCTGCAGCACGATCGTCATCTCGTCCGGATACTGGGCGCGCAGGCGGTCGGGCAGGACAACGCCGGGATAGGCGGTCTTGAAGCTGATATAGAAATGGTGCCCGCCGGGCAGTCCCTCATGCGCAGCATGTCGCAGCGCGGTTACCACAACCTGGCGCAGCGCATCCTGCGTCCATTCGTCATAGGGCAGCAGCGAATCCGGTATGGTCACATCATCATCGGTCATTTTATTACACTCTCCCGGAGGTGGGCATCGTCTTGGCGCGGCTTATGCTTCAGCGGGCTTCACGCTCATAGTGCCGGTAATATTTTTCAGTCACAAGGTCGGTCTGCACCACCACGGCGATATCCGTGGTGTTGAACTGCGCGTCGATCACCGCGCCGTCACCCACGAAGCCGCCAAGGCGCAGATAGCCCTTGATGAGCGGCGGCAGGCGCATCAGGGCCGCTTTCGGGTCGATGCCGGCCGGGTCAAGCCGGCGCATCTCCACATAGCGGGAGGGCAGGGCGCGGGGGCGGATCGCCTCCGGCGCCATGTGGTGCGTGGCGAGGTATGTAAGCTCATCTGCCAGCGCATCCGGATCGGTGCCGGAGAGGCTGGCGCAGCCGAACATCAGGTCGATGCCGTGATGGAACACATAGGCGGCGATGCCGCGCCAGAGCAGCTGCATCACCGCGCGGGAGCGGTAGGCGGCGGCCGTGCAGCTGCGCCCCAGCTCCAGCTTCTTGCCGGGGAAGGCGTTCAGCTTGCCGATATCGTACTCGCTCTCGGAATAGAAGCTGCCGAGCCGCTCCGCCTCCTCCTGGCGGATCAGCCGGTAGGTGCCGACGACGCTCGCAGCACCCTCGCCCAGGTCATGGTCCACCACCAGCAAATGGTCGGCAATGGCGTCGAACTCGTCGCTGTCGCGGCTTGTGGCGATGGTTGCGGCATCGGCCTGGGCGCCCATTTCCTCGTAGAACACGCGGTAGCGCAGGTTCTGCGCCGCCTCCAGCTCTTCCGTGGTGGTGGCCAGGCGCACACCCAGATTACTGGCACGCAGCTCCGGGAAGCCAGGGGCTGCATTGCCGATGGTAAAGCGCGGCAGCTCGGGCATGAGACTCTGATTCATTTAACCGTCCGCCGGCCAAAAAGCTCGATTTTGATGTTGTCCACCTCGAAGCCCTGCGCCGCGGCGATTTCGCTCAGCAGTGCCTCAGCCTGAGGGGCGGCGAATTCCACCACCGTGCCGGTGTCCTTGTCGACTAGGTGGAAATGATGCTTGTCCCCGCTCGGCTCGTAGCGCGCGCGGCGGCTGCCGAGGTCGCGGCGGGAGAGAATGCCTTTGGATTCGAGCAGGCGCACGGTACGGTACACCGTGGCGAGCGAGATCCGGCTATCGACGCGAGTCGCCCGCCGGTGCAGCTCATCCACATCCGGGTGGTCGGTCGCTTCAGACAACACCCGCGCGATAACCCTGCGCGGCCCTGTCATCTTCAGCCCGTTCTCTATGCACAGGCGTTCGATGCTTATATCCATCGCCGTGCCTTGTGGCCCAAGTTTATGCTCTGGTCCAGCCTTAACGGGAAATACCATGTCATTATCCGCCCTGCCGAAACACGACAAAGCCATAGATATCACAGCTGAAACCTGTCCGATGACATATGTGCGTACCCGCCTTGCACTGGACACGATGGT
>DATIWS010000306.1:0-14630 GCA_035519275.1 Acidocella sp.
GTGGGGGCGGGCAACGCCTGCAGCAGCGGCGGGCCGCGCAGCCGCGTGCCGCCAGCAACCGCAGTGCATTCGGCGGCATGAATGACGGTGCCCGGGCCGGGCAGTTCCAGCAACGCGGCTCGCAAAGCCGTGCCATGCAGAACCGCGGCGGCGGCGGCGGCAGCCGTAGTGGTGGCGGAGGACGCCGTGGTGGTGGTGGTGGTGGCCGGCGGCGCTGACATACGGCAGACAGAACCAGTTAGAAACAGCCTTCAGATTCGATAGAACCGCCATGACAAAGGCAGTGCAGCGCCTCCAGGGCCGGCTAGCCGGTTAAGTTATCCATCAAGATGTACCCACTCACCAACAACACCCAGATCGGGAAAACGAATACGGCCCAGTCAACATAGGCGCTGCCTAGCAGAAGAAATACCGCAGATGCGTAGCCCAGAAATGCAATCCATCGAGCGATAAAATGAGTGCGGATCGCTAATGTGGAGGTCGTTATCATAAAGACGGCGGCCATCCTAAAGGCATAGATTTGCATGGCGCCAAAGGTGAATGCGCGCACAAAGACAAATGTGCCGGAATCAAAAAGAGCCTTAGGTTGCGCCGAATAGGCTAGTATCAGCCCGCCTGCTGCCGCCGCCGCAACGAACATCATTCCGAGAAACAGCAATCCGCTGCCAAGAAAGACTGTCGAAATAAACTGATCTTCTAGTTTTCCAAGGCGATCTCGCAGAACGCCTATGAACCACAGGAAGGCAATACCAGCGAATGGCACAAGATTCACGGCAAAGGCCACCCGCCCTGCCCCTGATTCGAGCCATTCACCCGCCTCAAGCGGATTGGCCGGCACGGAAAGGCGCAGAAGCCAAAGGCTGCAAATCAGCAGACCCGAGAATATGATCCCAGCGATGGCGGCAGCCTGCGGCGCTCGCAAGCGGGCGCTTATGAGGTGCCCGTTATCGCCGTCTGTGACTGGGGTATTACGGGCCATGGCGAGTTCGCTTCGCGGCTATGTTTCTTGCATTACCTGCACCTTGCCGGCTCGGACAGCGCGCTTCAGTGCCGCATGGTCGGCTTCCGTCTGGTCGGCATAGGCCAGGGCAAAACGCCCTATCGCGGTGTCAAAGGCATCGCTCTTGCCGAGATAGCCGCTGATCGACCATGTATCGCCGGCTTTGGCGTGGCTGCGCGCCAGCGCCCAGCCACAAGTCTTGGCGTAGAGCAACAGGGCTTCGGCATCGAACGTCTCCACCATAGGCTTGATTTTCGCATCGCGGAGCTGGCGCGCGTACAATTGCCTCCCATTCTCACCGTTGAGCCACGCGAGGAATACGTCCGAGGCCGGTTGCATCAATCGCTGGCCAATGACGACTCTTTGACCGTGATGCGAATAAGCGCTACGCCCGGCATAAGGCTCCAGCACTGACGCGCAAGCCTCCTTGAACTGGAGGAACAGCGGGTCGTTGCCCGCAGACATGAATAACCCGATCCAGCATCTGCGCCCGACACTGCCGATGCCCACAACCTTGATCGCAGCGTCCACCAGCCGGTAGCGGTCAAGCAGCGCGCGCCGCTCATCGGGTAGCGTTTCGCGGTAAGTCGCTGTTACGGCCGCGAGCCTAGCCATAAAGTCTGGCTCGCGTGCTACCTCAGGGTGAAAGATTAAAGGCGGTGCGTCACGAATATGGATCTGTCCGCTGACCATGCCCGCCAGCTCCGGGTAGTCCAGTTCCGAACCAGAGGAACGCTTGGACGAGTTCGCGATGCGTCGTTTAACCTGCTTTCTGAGCGCAGGATCAGTCACCAGGGCAAGGAAGTCCTCAGTATCGATGCTTTCATACCAAATCTTGAGCGGCGACATCCGGGCGTATTCAGCCAACCGTTTACGATAACTGCGCGTGGCAGCCATGGCGGTGGCGCATCCATCATTGTCGCTTAGACCGATCGAGCGCGCGGCGAGGACGAACGAGGCAGCGAGCCGTTTGACATCCCATTCCCATGGGGCTGGCAATGTCTCGTCAAAATCGTTGATGTCGAAGACGATATTGCGTTCCGGCGTGGCAAAGCCGCCGAAATTTAGCAGGTGGCAATCGCCGCAGGCTTGCACGCGCAAACCGGTCGCCGGCATAGCGGCGAGATCGGCCGCCATGATCCCGGCGGCGCCCCGGAAGAAGGTGAACGGGGAAGCCAACATTCGCCCGTAGCGCACCGGCAAGAGTTTAGGCAGCCGCTCGGCGTCCGACGCCTGCAGTTGCTCGATGGGATCGGCGCGGTCAGCGGGCTTCTTCCAAACGCTGTGTGACGCCCGCGGCACCGTATCGCGCAGCCGCTTGCCGGCCTCAATTAGCTCGCCAGGCGAAAGGAAGGGCCGCAACGGCGCTGGCGGCAGCACAGGGTGCAGAGCCGTAGCGACCGGTGGTGCGGGGGGCATGTAGGCCATCATTCCCTCTTCACGGAGCTAGAAGAAATAAAATGATAGTCGCTATGGCGGATTGCCGCGTTGACTTGGCTCAAACCTCCGTGCCGTACGCTGAGCCGACACGGGTGGGATTATAAATTTGGGGTTGGCAACCGGCCCTCTGCCTCGGAACGTGATCCGCCCCTCAACGCGCCGAGGCGATATGCTCAGGTTCCGATTGCTCCTGCCAGCCGCCACCGAGTGCCTTATAGAGCGTTACCGAGCTTTGCATCGAGGCGAGCTTCAGATTGATCAGCGTCAGCTGCGCGTTGAAGAGCGCGTCATGTGCGATCAGAACATTCAGGTAGGAATCGATTCCGGCCTTAAACCGCATGTCCGACAGCTGATAATAGCGGTCATCGGCATCCACCAGAGCCTGTTCGGCGGCGACCTGATCAGCATAGGTGCTACGGGCGGCTAGCGCGTCGGCGACATCACGAAACGCCGATTGAATGGCCTTCTCATAGCTGGCGATCTCGACCCGCTTTTTGACCTTGGCAACGTCCAGATTGGCGAAATTCTGCCCTGCGTCGAAGATCGGCACGCTGGCCGACGGCTCGAACAGCCAAGTCGCCGGCCAGTCGCTAAGCAGGTGGCTCAGCCCGCTGCTGGCGGCGCCGCCCTGCGCCGTCAGGGTCACCTCGGGGAAGAACGCTGCCCGCGCCGCGCCGACATTGTCGTTTGCGGCTATCAGTGTGTACTCGGCAGCCCGGATGTCCGGGCGGCGTTCCAGCAGATCCGCGGGCAGTCCGGCTGGCAAATCGGGAAAACCAGGTTCGGAGTCGAGCCCTGCGGCGGCATCCATTTGCGCTACAAGCGCCGCCGGCAGCGGCGTTCCCACGAGCAGCACCAACTCGTCCATGTCCTGGGCAACCTGCCTTGTATACTGTGCAACGCTTGCATTCGCGGTGTCCACGGTGGTCTCGGCCTGGGCCACGTCCAGCGCGGTCGCTTCGCCATGCGCCGCTTTGGCCTGAACCAGCTGCAGCGAGGCGATTTGGGTTTGGGCCGTCGCCTGGGAAACCGTTAGAGCCTCCCGATCGGCCAGCCACGTGAGATATTCCGAGCCGACCTGGGCAACCAGCGCGATCTGCGCGCTCTGCTGCATATAGGCGTCGCTCAGGAACGTATTATGCGCGGCGCTTGCCTGACTGCGGATGCGGCCAAACAAATCCAACTCCCAGGATACAGCGCTCGCGCCCAGGCTGTACTCGCGGACCTCCTCCCGGCTGGACATACCCGTGACATCGCCCGGCGTGCTGGAGCGCAGATAGCTGGCGTCGGCATTGACCGCCGGGAACAGATTGGCCCGCGCCGACTCATACTGCGCCTGCGCCCCGGCGACATTCAGCACCGCGATCCGCAGGTCGCGGTTGTTCGCGAGGCTCAGCGCGATCAGCTCCTGCTCGATCGGGTCGGTGAAGAAGTCGCGCCAGCCCATATCCGCCGCGGGCATCCTGCTGGCGGGCTTGGCACCTGTGGCGGGCGCGGCCGGGCTAGTCGGCCATTGCGCCGCGACCGGCAAGGCCGGGCGATGGTACGTGGGGATCAGGCTGCAGCCGGTCAGTCCAACCAGCAGCAAGCTTGTTGCGGCGAAGTGGCGCATCTTTCAGCCCTCCTGCTCGATGGCGGCGATGGCAGGCTTGGCCGCCGGCCGGGGCGCCACCTTGAACAGCTTGAGCACCACGATGAAAAACACCGGAACGAAGAAGATTGCCAGAACGGTGGCGCTGATCATGCCACCAACCACGGCCGTGCCGATCGAAGTGCGGCTGGCAGCACCCGCGCCGGTGGCGACGGCGAGCGGCAGCGTCCCGAACACGAAGGCGATCGAGGTCATCAGGATCGGCCGCAGGCGTTCACGCGCCGCATGCAGCGCCGCCTCCGCGAGCGACATGCCGCTGTCGAAAAACGCCTTGGCGAATTCGACGATCAGGATGGCGTTCTTTGTCGCGAGGCCCATGGTGGTGAGCAGGCCGACCTGGAAATAGACGTCGTTGGATAGGCCGCGGGAGAGCATCGCGACGATGGCGCCGACCACACCCAGCGGCACCACCAGCATTACCGCTATCGGGACTGGCCAGCTCTCGTAGAGCGCCGCGAGGCAGAGCAGGACGATGATGAAGGACAGCACGTAGAGCGCCGTGGTCTGGGACCCCGCCTTCACCTGCTCATACGAAAGGTTCGTCCAATCCATGGTGACGCCCGGCGGGAGCTTGGCGACCAGCCGCTGCAGCTCGGCCATGGCCGTGCCGCTGCTGACGCCCGCGGCGGGATTGCCCTGGATTTCATACGATTCCACACCATTATATATCTCGGCCTTCTCCGGCCCGAGCGTCCAGGAGCCGTCGACGAAGCCGTCCACCGGCACCATATCTCCTTGCGTGTTGCGCACATACCAGCGCGACAGGTCGGATGGCAGCATGCGGGAATCCGCCGTGCCCTGCACGTAGACCTGCTTCACCCGGCCTTCGCGCATGAACAGGTTCACGTAATCCGAGGCCAGCGCGGTTTGGATGGTCGTGTTGGCGTCATCGACCGACACGCCGAATGCCAGGGCCTTCTCGCGGTCGATGTGTAGCTGATATTGCGGCGCATCTTCCAGGCCGTTCGGGCGCACATAGGCGAGGAGCGGGTCGTGCGCCGCCATGGCGAGGAACTGGTTGCGTGCCGCGAGGAACGCCTCGTGGCTGAGCTGTCCCTGGTTTTCAAGCTCCAAATCGAAGCCGTCCGCGTTGCCCAGGTCGTGAATCGGGGGCAGCGAGAAGAAGAAGACCCGCCCGTCACGGTTGCCCGCAAAATGCTGCATTGCCTGTCGCGTAACTGCCGCAACCGACTGCGAGGCCAAGGGACGCTGCGCCCAGTCCTTGAAATGGACGACGATGAGCCCCTGATTTTCGGCCTGACCCGCAAAGCTGAAGCCCGTGGCCGTGAAAACCGAATCGATGCTGTCTTTGAACTCGGACCGCAGATATTCCATCACCTGTCGGTTGAATGCAGCGGTCTGTTCGGCCGTCGAATCGGCGGGGAGCGCCACTTTGCCAAACATCAGCCCCTCATCCTCGCTGGGCAGGAACCCGGTCGGCAGGCAGGCGAAGAGCCCAGCCGTCAGGGCGGTGATGAGGACGAAGCCGAGCATCGCCCGGCGCGGACGGGCGGTCATCCAGCCAGCGCCTCCGAGATAGCGTTCCCCCATCGCGTTGAAACCGCGGTTGAACCAGCCGGCGAACCCGCCTTGCACGGCATCCCCATGATGCGCCGCGGGCTTGAGCAGCGTCGCGCAGAGGGCCGGCGTCAGGATCAGCGCGACCAGGACGGAAAGCGCCATGGCGGACACGATGGTAATGGAGAACTGCCGGTAGATCACGCCGGTTGCACCGCCAAAAAATGCCATCGGCAGAAAGACGGCCGAGAGAACCAAGCCAATGCCGACCAGGGCCCCTGAGATCTCGTCCATGGACCGGCGCGCCGCCTCACGGGGCGACAGCCCATGTTCGGACATTAGACGTTCGACGTTTTCGACCACGACGATGGCGTCGTCGACAAGGAGGCCGACCGCCAGCACCATGGCCAGCATAGTCAGCGCGTTGATCGTGTAACCGGCAATGGCGAGGACCGCGAAGGTGCCCAGCAGCACGACCGGAACCGCGATGGTGGGGATCAGCGTGGCGCGAATGTTCTGCAGGAAGACGAGCATCACCACGAAAACGAGGATGATGGCCACGAACAGCGTCTTCACCACCTCCGTGAGGGACATGATGATGTCGGGTTCGGTATCCAGCGGGTAGACGATTTTCAGGCCGGGCGGCAGGGACCGGGCGAGTACGGCGATCTCCGCCTTGACTGCGGCCTCGGTGGTGAGCTGGTTGGCGCCCGGCGTTAGCCTCAGCCCAAGTCCGCCTGCGGGCATGCCGTTGTACAATCCTGTGATCGAATAACTCTGAGGCCCGAGCTCCACCCGCGCGACGTCGCGCAGCCGCACCTGGGCGCCGCTTTGCTCCACCTTCAGGAGGATGTTCTCAAACTCCTCCGGTGTTTGCATGCGGTTGGGACCGATGATGGTGGCGTCGATCCGCTGCCCCACGTCGGACGGCAGTCCGCCCAGCTCGCCGGCCGGAATTTCCGCATTCTGCGCCTTAATCGCGTTCGTCACGTCGGTGGCCGTCAGCCCAAATTTGTACAATTTGTCCGGATCGAGCCAGATCCGCATGGCGTATTCGGAACCGAACAGATTGAAGCTGCCGATCCCGGAGATCCGGGTCAGCGGATCCTGCATGTGCGAAGCGATGTAGTCGGCGATATCGGACGAGGACATGGTGTGGTCAGTGGAGACCAGCGCCATGATCAGAAAGTGGCTCTTGGCCGATTTGCTGATATTCAGCCCGCCCTGGACGACCTCCGGCGGCAGGTCTGGGTTCGCCAGAGACAGCTTGTTCAGGACCTGCACTTCGGCAATATTGGCGTCGGTGCCTTGGGCGAAGGTCAGGTCGATTTCCATCGAGCCGTTCGATTCCGCGCTGGACGAGATATATTCCAGCCCGTCCAGCCCGTTCATATGCTGCAGAATGGGCCGGATCATGGTATCCGCCACCGTCTGCGCCGAGGCGCCGGGATAGGTGGCGGATATGGTGATCTGCGGCGCGGCGATGGCCGGATATTGCGCCTTGGGCATGAGAAAAATCTCAATGCCCCCGGCGAGCATCAACACCAGGGCCAACACCCAGGCAAAGATCGGGCGGTCGATAAAAAATCGCGACATGGCTTGTACTCGATTTTTGGGAGGTCAGGGGGCCGTGCTGCTGGCAAGCTTGGTGCCGTCTTCGGGGACGGGCGTCACGGCAGAACCGATCTTGACGTTCTGCAGACCATCGACGGCCACGCGCTCGCCCGGCTGCAGGCCGCCGGTTACAACCCACTGACCGTTGATCGTGGGTCCGGTCTGGATGGTCCGGAGCGTGGCGACATTGTCTTTGCCGACCACAAGCACCGTGGCGTCCCCATGCGTGTTGTGCGAGACCGCCTGCTGCGGCACCAGGATGCCATCGAGATCGACCCCCTCCTCGATTTCGGCATGAACGTACATGCCGGGTAGAAGGAGATGCTGCGGGTTGGCGAAAATCGCCCGCACGAGGACCGTGCCAGTGCTCTCATCCACGTCAACGTTAGTGAATTCCAGCTTGCCCGCCACCTGGTAAGTGCTGCCGTCATCCAGCTTCAGCGTGACCTTCACGTCTCCGTTTCCGGTTCTCGCAAGCTGTCCCGCGGCCATTTCCTGCTTCAGGCGCAGCCACTCGGACGTGGGCTCGTTCACGTCGACATAGATCGGATCGAGTTGGGTGACCGTGGCCAATGGGGCAGCCTGGCCCGCCGTCGCGAGCGCACCTTCAGTCTCCACCGACTGGCTGATGGTGCCGGAAATTGGCGCCAGCACCTTGGTGTATTCCAGATTGGTGTGGGCCAGCTCGATCGCGGCCCGCGCCGTTGCGACATCCGCTTTCGCCTCGTTCGCGGCGGCGACCGCATCGTCGTAATCCTGCGCGCTGACGGCCTGCGCGGCGGCCAGCGGTTTGTCACGCGCGACCAGGGCCTCGGCGCTCATGGCCTCCGCCACGTCATGGGCGAGCGTCGCCACCGCGGTGTCGTAGGCGGCCTGATAGATTGACGGGTCGATCTGATAGAGCTGCTGGCCTTGCCGGACATCGCTGCCTTCAGTGAACAGGCGCTTCAGGATCACGCCGTTGACCTGCGGCCGTACCTCGGAAATTGCCACGGCGCTGGTGCGACCGGGCAGCTCAGTCGTGCGAACCACCGGCTGCGGGGTCACGGTGATCACACCTACTTGCGGCGGCGATGGCGGAGGCGGAGGTGGCGCTTTGCGGCTGCAGCTCACGAGCAGCGCTGCCGGTATCATGAGGCAGGCAAACGCCGCGCCGCGGCCGGCCTTGCGCAAGGGCAAGGAATCAGCGAGGGACATTCGCCGCCTCACCAGGAAAGAGATATGTACGAAAACGCCGGCAGACCGCCGGGCCGGGACGTCACCTCCTGACGCCGTGATGGTTTCAGAATTTGCGTTAGGTCAAAGCCAGCCCCTCGCCACCTTCGGCACACAGAAATCAACACGCCGTATGGAAATCCGAATTCTGCGACGCTCTGATCGATTCGTGGACTGAGGGAGGAAAGGCGATGGAAAGGAGGTAAACGCAATTTGAAACCCACTATTTATGGTACTATGCAGTACAGATGTCCTTAAGCCATGCCGTTGTCAAGCAGCGCAAAGCCAATCAATGATCGCCGCGAAGGTGACTGGCAGGTACACGGCTAGAAAAATTATTGCTAGACACTGGAACCTTAACAAGACGCTTCTACCCGGTTATTACAATTTGAAACCTTGTGCATGAAGGAGAACTCATTGTCTGAAACCACGTGCCGGGGACGCGGGCGCCCCAAGGCCGTACCTGACGAGGCGCAGCGCGCCCTTATCGTGGCGTGCGCCAGGGAGCTGTTCCTGGAAAAGGGCTACGGCTGCACGACCACGGAGATTATCGCCGTGCGGTGCCACATCTCGAAGCAGACGCTCTACCGTCTGTTCCCGGACAAGTCCGCGATTTTTGCGGCCGTCATCGACGGCCATAGCCGGACCATGTTCGATCTGCCCTGCGACTGCGACAATCTGCCGCTTGATGAAGCGCTTGAGAAAATGTTCAAAGTCAACATCAGCGAGGAGGCCGAGAACGAACGCGTGGCGCTGCTGCGGTTGATCGTCGCGGAATCGATCCGGTTTCCCGAGCTTAGCGCCATCGCAAAGCGCAACGGCTACGAACGTCTACTCCAGGATCTCACCGGCTGGCTGGCCTATCAGCGCGCGCGCGGCCTCATCGATACGGATGACATCGACTGCGCTGCGCGCATGCTCATGGACATGATTTTTGGCTCGATCATTACCGAGGCCATCGGCATCTCCGAATGGCCCGGAGCGGCAAAGCGTCAGGCCGATATCCGCCGGTCCATCGCCGTGTTTCTCAACGGCGTGCGCCCCGGATAAAGACGCCGCCGGCAGGAGCCGAAGAACGTTACTACGCCGCGCTAAACGCACAGCCAATGGCAGCGTGACTCAAACCAAATAGCCTCCGGGTAAAACGGGACGGTTCAGTTTGGGTCATCTGGTGTGTTGAAGTTTAATTGGCTTTCTGGCGGGGTGCTGCGCCCGCACTGAGATCGAACTTGCCCAAGTCTCTTAAATTATAAGCCTTCCAGCCTCGATGATCCGCTTCAAAAACGCCTGGGTTCTTGGTTGCTGCGGTGCGGTAAAAATCTCTTCCGGCGTGCCTTGCTCATGCACCTGCCCCTGATGCAGGAAGACGATTTTATCCGCCGCCTCACGGGCAAAGCCCATCTCATGGGTAGCCAGAATGATGGTGATACCCTCAGCGCGCAGATCGCGCACGATGTTCAACACCTCCGCCACCAGTTCGGGATCAAGGGCGGAGGTGACCTCGTCAAGCAGCAATGCCTGCGGGTCCATGGCAAGGGCGCGCGCAATGGCGACGCGCTGCTGCTGCCCACCAGAGAGACGGTCAGGGTATTCTCCGGCCTTGGCTTCAAGCCCGATGCGCGCCAGCAGCTGGAAGGCACGGTCCTGCGCCTCACGGCGCGCGATACCGAGCACCTTGAGCGGAGCCAGCATAATGTTCTGCAGAACCGTCATATGTGGGAATAAATTATAGCTCTGGAATACAATGCCGACATTGCGGCGCAGCGCATTGAGATCGACCCCCGGCCCGCTGACGCGCTGGCCTTGCAGCCGGATTTCGCCACCGCTGATCGGCTCCAGACCATTAATACAGCGCAGCAGCGTGGATTTGCCGCAGCCGGAAGAGCCGATCAGGCAGATGATTTGATGTTGCTCGACATCGAGGCTGACGCTGTTCAGGACGCGAACGGCGCCGAAATTCTTTTGGACATCGCGTATTTCTAAAAATGACATGCTACTGCTGCTTAGCCACCGGCCTGGGTACGGCGCTGGTCGCGCGCGATCAGCCGGTCAACCAGTCGCGCCTGGGGAATGGTGATGACAATAAACAGCAACGCCACCGTCGTCACCGCGGAGAGATTGAAGTGGTTGCTGGCGATGATCTTGGCCTGGTTAAATGCCTCGACTGTTCCAACAACGCTGACTAAAGCCGTATCTTTCTGCAGGCTGATGAAGTCGTTGAGCAGCGGCGGCACAATGCGCTTCAACGCCTGCGGCACCACGACGAAGCGCAACGTTTGCAGATAGCTCAAACCCAGCGAGCGCGCTCCCGCCGCCTGGCTCCAATGGATGCTGCTGATACCAGCCCGATAGATCTCCGCCTCATAGGCGCCATAGCTCAACGTCAACGCCAGCACCGCGAGCCAGATTGGTGACAGGTTGCTAAACAGCGCTAGGCCGGTGAGCGGCAGACCAAAGGCGATGAGATAAACCGCCACGATCGTCGGTAAAGCGCGGAACAGATCGCAATAAATGGTGGCCATGGTCCGGACAGGCAGTCCCGCCGGGCCGGGGGCCATGCGCGCCAGGGCGATCAGAAGCCCCCAGACCAAGATCAATACCTCGGCACTCAGGAAGATCTCGATGTTATATTGAAACGCCGTCAGCACCAGCGGGGCGGTGTCGCGGATCAGCCCAAGGTCGAAGAACGTCTCACCAACGGCGAAGTGATTTACCGCAATGAACAGGGCAAAGAGGAACACCAAGCCCGCGGCGAGAGCATAGCCCGCCGTGCAGAGCGCCCAGTTCTTGGACTCCAGAACATGCGCCCGCAGTGCCGAGATATCAGCCGCGCTCCGAACGGCAGCACGCGCCGCGAGCAGGCTACGCGCCACTGGCCAGCCCAAAGCGAGGGAGAGGCTGGCGACGCCGAGCAAACCCAGCGTCACCGGAGTAGATACGTAACTTATACTGATCAGCTCGCGACGAATGTAGGCCGCACTCCACAGCCCGCCCGCGAGCGTGGCTGCGGCAACCGCCACGGCGAGGAGCCCCCAAAGCACCGCCGCGCGTGACGAAGCCGGTGCCACACCTGCCCGCGCCCATCGCGCGACATTGATCTGGGCGGCGGAGGAAAGGCCGTTTTTGTTCACAGAATCACTCTGATCGTTCAGACGGAGAGACTGTCTGCTCAGGGCGTGAAATAGGGGATCTTGGTCGGATCCTGCCCCCAGGCTCCGGCCAGGTAGGTCTTCGCCAATTGCTTCGTGGTGCCGTCTTTCACCAACGAGGCGATCACCTCATTCAGGACCGCCTCATTGGCTGAACCCTTGGGGTAAAGGGCGGCATAAACCTCGCCGGTGGAATATTGCGCGAGCACCGTCAGGCGGCCATGCGACTGCGCCGCCGCCCCGAGAGCGTCGGCGGTGTCGGTCAGCACGGCATCGACCTGCCCGGCGGCGACGGCGGTGAACAGCGTCGCTTCATCGGGATACACCCGCACAGGCTGGGTTGGCTTGAGCTTGTCATTAACGAAATCAGCGCCGGTGGTGCCGGACTGGATACCGATCCGAGCGGATTTGATGCTTTGGGCGGTAAACTTGGCACCCGTTTTTACCAGAATGCCGATATCGGAGCTGAAATAGGGCACCGAGAAATCGACCACCTTCTGCCGGTCGGGGGTAACGGAAATTTCGTTGAGGGCGAGGTCGAAATCATGGGTCTGACCCGCGACGAGCGCATCCCAATCGACGTTTTTCACCTGCACCTTCGGCAAACCAAGGCGATAGGCGATGTTGGCGGCAAGGCAGTATTCGTAGCCGTCTTTGATTGAATCAACCGTATCGCCATTCCACCACACCGGAGCCGGCAGATTTACCTCGACAGTGATTTGCCCTGGAATTGCCGGATTAATTTTAAACGCGGCCTTATCGCCAGTAACCGTGCAATGGCCGATAGTATCGGCATGGGCAGAGATGCCCCCGAGAACTCCGGTGGCGACAAGCAGCAGCCCTAGACCGGCAGCGCGAAATTTTTTTACCATGCTCCAAAACCCTCTGCGACCATTGGCGCCCTGCTGTTGCAAAGCGACCGCACAATTAAAGGCCGTTATTTCATCGTGTTGACATGCATTGTCATATTATCCATTTAATCTATCGTCAACATGGCATTATTTTTTCAGGTCAAGCATGGGTGCCGCGGCGCATCCAAGGAGTGGCGGGCGTGACGAAGATTCAAATTCTCGATGGCGGCATGGGCCGTGAGTTAAACCGCATCGGCGCCCCGTTCCGCCAGCCGGAATGGTCGGCCCTCGCCCTGCTGGAAGGTCCGGAATTCGTCCGCCGCGCGCATGATTCTTTCATCGAGAGCGGGGCGCGCATCATCACCACGAATAGCTATGCGGTAGTGCCGTTTCATCTCGGACAGGAGCGTTTCGCAGCACGGGGGACTGAGTTGGCGGCGCTCGCCGCGCAGATCGCACGCGCCGCGGCGGATGCGGCACGTGACACTGTCCTGGTCGCCGGGTCCTTACCTCCGGCGCTAGGCTCTTATCGGCCCGACCTCTTCGACCATGACCAGTCAGTGGCGATCCACCGGCGGCTGATCGCCGGGATGGCTGATCATGTCGACGTCTGGCTTGCGGAAACGCAAAGCTCGCTGGCAGAAGTCCAAGCGGCGGCCGAGGCGTTAGCTGGATCGGCAAAGCCGTTATGGATTTCCTACACACTCGCAGATGACCCCGACGATGTGCAGCCCGTGCCCAGCCTGCGCTCTGGCGAAAGCATCGCTGATGCGGTGGCGGCAGCCCTGAGGCTCGGAGCCAAGGCTATTCTCTTTAATTGCAGCCAGCCAGAGGTCATGGAACCAGCCCTGGCGGTGGCGAGCGCCGCCATAAGCGCCCACGGCAGCGCCGTAGCGCTCGGCGTCTATGCCAACGCCTTCCCCCCGCAACGCAAAAATGCCGCTGCCAACGCCGATCTCGATGAACTGCGCCCCGATGTCAGTGAAGAGACTTACCGCGTCTGGGCGCGGCGATGGGCCGACGCAGGGGCGACAATCATCGGCGGCTGCTGCGGCATAGGACCGGAGCATATCCGCGTACTGGCCGGCGACTTGGCGACGTGAACCGTTAAGCAAGCAAAGCCAGAGCGTCCTGCCTCCGGTTAAGGGTGTAAACCGGCAAGGGGGGTTTCGGCGCCTATCGGCGCGCCAAGCATCAGATTTAGCTTTGTTTTATGGAGTCACAACGTGACGCCGCTTCACAGTCTCGGGCTGCCAAGTAGTGACTGATGCCTTCAGGCTATCATGTTGAACAAGTCTTTTGGCTTTTCTGAATGAACCATGTATGTCTATTTTTTCTCTAGATAAAATGGCACACACGTCATGAGGAGAGTAGAGCGGTGCGTGAAATAACCTGGAAGGATACAGAGGCTCGGGCGGCACTGGCGGCGCTGAAGCAGGCAGCGCCGTTCGTCTACGGTCTCACCAATTACGTCGCGGCCAATCTCAGCGCCAATGTGCTGCTGGCCGTGGGCGCTGGGCCGGCAATCGGCGTGGCGCCGGGCTGGCCGAAAGCCTTCGGCGCCGGTGCCGGGGCGATGTGGATCAACACCGCGGCGCTGATGAGCAGCGGCCCGGAGACACTGCTGGATGCCGCCCGCGCAGCGCATGAAGCCGCTACTCCATGGGTGCTGGACCCGGTGGCGGTAGGTGCCGGTGCACCGGAATATGACGCGGCGGTGCGGGCCCTGCTCGCCTTCCGCCCGACCGTGATCCGCGGCAATGCCAGCGAGCTGATCGCCCTGGCTAGCGGCGGCGCCGGCGGCAAGGGGGTAGAGACCACCGCCACCGCTGACGAGGCACGCGCCTTCGTGCAGGATCTGGCGGCGCGCACCGGAAGCATTGCCGCGGTGAGTGGCCCGGTGGACTACATCACCAACGGCCAGGACGTGCTCGCGGTGCCGGGCGGTGACGTGCGGCTGACCAAAGTGACCGGGGCCGGCTGCAGCCTCGGCGCGCTGATCGCCGCTATGCTCGCCCCCGGCGGCAACGCGCTGCGCGCCACTGCCGCGGCGCACGCCGTGTATGCCGTGGCGGCTGAGCGGGCCGGGGCGCGGACGCAGGGCACGGCAAGCTTTGCCACTGCGCTGGTGGACGAGCTCTCGCTGCTCGACCCGGCGGAATAAGCGGCTATGTCCACCGCCCCGAAGAAGA
>DATIWS010000307.1:0-2409 GCA_035519275.1 Acidocella sp.
TTCGCAGAGTTAGGAATACAGCGCCGCCATGGCCAAACAGGACTACTACGCCACGCTCGGGGTTGAGCGCGGCGCCAGCGCCGACGAATTGAAGAAGGCTTACCGCAAGCTGGCCATGCAGTATCACCCGGACCGCAACCCCGGTGATGCGAAAGCGGAAGCGAAATTCAAGGAAATCAACGAGGCCTACGACGTCCTCAAGGATGACCAGAAGCGCGGCGCCTACGACCGCTTCGGCCACGCCGCCTTCGAGAATGGCGGCATGGGTGCCGGCGGCATGGGCGGCGGCTTCGGCTTCGAGGGCGGGCTGGGCGACATTTTCGAGCAGATGTTCGGCGGCGGGCGCCGCAGCGGCGGCTCGCAATCGGGCGCGGACATCAAGGCGGCGGTCGAGATCGACCTGAAGGAAGCCTTCACCGGCACCAAGGCGAATGTACGCGTGGCCACCCGCATGACCTGCGATGCGTGCGGCGGCGCCGGCTCGGCCGACAAGAGCGGCTCGGAAAGCTGCGGCACCTGCGGCGGCGCCGGACGCGTCCGCGCGCAGCAGGGCTTCTTCCTGGTCGAGCGCACCTGCCCCACCTGCGGCGGCTCCGGCCGCGTGGTGCGCAACCCGTGCCGGGTATGCGCCGGCGCCGGCACCGTGGCGCGCGAGAAGACACTGGCTGTGCAGATCCCGGCCGGCGTGGAAGACGGCACGCGGATCCGCCTCTCTGGCGAGGGTGAGGCCGGGGCGCGCGGTGCACCGCCGGGCGATCTGTACGTGCATGTTTCCGTCCGCCCGCACCCCATCTTCCAGCGCGACGGCGCCAACATCTTCTGCCGCGTGCCGCTGCTGATGACGCAGGCAGCGCTAGGCGGCGAAATCGAGGTGCCGACCATCGACGGCACGGCCTCCAAGGTGAAGATCCCGGCCGGCACGCAGTCGGGCGACCAGTTCCGGCTGCGCGCCAAGGGATTCTCCGTGCTGCGCAGCACGCAGCGCGGCGACATGTATATCCAGGTCGCCGTGGAGACACCGCAGAACCTCACCCGCCGCCAGCGCGAGCTGCTGGAGGAGTTCGCGCACGAGTCGCACGGCCACAAGGCCGGCAGCCCGGAGCATGAGGGGTTCTTCGCCAAGGTGAAGGACTTCTTCGAGGGGCGGAACTGAACGGCCGCTCCACAAGTCTACTCCGGTGGCCGTCACGAACTAGCATTTTATTGCCGTAATCCGGCGTCACTTAAGTGTTGGATACGAATTGTAAGGCCCGGGAAGGTTGGCGTTGCTCCGACCCGCTCCGGGCCTTAAATCCGGAGCCAGGACAATGCCGTGCGCAGCACGCAGGAGTACGCCGATGAGAAAAGACATTCTGGGCCTCGCCATGCTGCCGATGCTGGCGCTCGGCGCCTGCACCGTGGCGCCGCCGAGCGGGCCGACCGTGGTGGCGATGCCAAGCCAGGGCAAGAGCTGGCCCCAATTCCAGGAAGATGACTACAACTGCCGCGGCTACGCGCAGTCGCACATTTCCGATGCCGGGCAGGTGGCGGCCAATGCGCAGAAAAACTCCGCGAACACGGCGGTGGCGGGAACGCTGATCGGCGCCGCCGTGGGTGCCGGGCTCGGCAGCCTGAGCGGCAATGTCGGCACCGGGGCCGCCGTGGGGGCCGGCGCGGGTTTGCTTGGCGGCGCCTCTGTGGCAGGAAATAATACCCAGGCTACTGCGGATTCCCTCCAAGGCCGCTATGACGTGGCCTATGCGCAATGCATGGTGGGAAATGGCGAGTCGATTCAGCAACCTTATGCTCCGGCACCGGGATACTACGCGCCCCCGCCTCCGCCCGCTTACTACGCCCCTTACTGAGGCCGCCACCGCGGCTGACATAGTGGATTTCGCGGCGGGCGATCGCCTGGCCGCGCCGGAAGGCCGTCCGCGCTGGCACCCCTGGGCCTGGGGTGCCGCGTTCCTGTTGCATGCCCTGGCGATTTGCATCCTGCTATTCGTCCGCTCCCGCCCACCGGTGCAGGAGGCGCAGAGCCCGCCCGGCGTGTCGGTGGTGTTCGACAATGGCGGCAGCGCTGAAAGCACTGCACCGCCCATCGTGCGGCAGGGCCCGCCACAGCACGCCGCGGCGCCGCCAACCCCGCCGCCACCACCTCCCACGCCACAGGCCCAGCCTCAGGCCGAGGCCGAGGCCCAGGCCCAGGCCCAGGTGAACCTGAACATGCCGCAGAACCCGCTGGCGACATTGCCTAGCGCGCCGAAGCCGCAGCCCACGCCGCCGCGCCCGCACCCCCGCCCCGCTCCGCCGCAGCGCTACATCGTGATGAACGACATGTCCTACGGCAACCCCTCGGCCAAGACGGCGCCTGCTCCCACGCATGGCCGGGCGATGAATCTCAGCCTGCCGCAAAACGACGCGCAGGCC
>DATIWS010000308.1:0-2656 GCA_035519275.1 Acidocella sp.
TGCCCTGGCCAGGGCGGCGCGGATATCGCTGGGATAGAGCGGCCAGCTGGAATCGATGGTCAGCCCGTGCAGCAGCCCCAGCAGGATGACGGATTCCAGCCCATAGCTGTGATGATGCGGCACCGTGCCGATCACGGTGGCACCCCGCAACTGCGCGATGCCCAGCCGTTTTCCGGCGGCGCGGGCGCTGCGTTCGAGCGTGCCCCAGTCTTTTGCCGCCGGCTGCGGCCGGCCCGTGGAGCCGGATGTGAACAGGATCACCGCCGGCTGTTCCGCCCTCGGCGCCCAGCGGCCAGGGGGCGGCGCGGCGTCCTCGAGGTCCTCAGGGTAATCCAGGCAGGGCAAGGGGGGCCGGGCGCCATCGCTCAGCGCGTACAGATCGGGATAATCCTCCGCCAGCGCCGTGAGCGCCGCGGGTACATTGGCCGAGGGCATCAGGCTCACCTGCCGGCGGCGCAGCGCGGCGGCAAAGCCGGTGATGAACCTGTAGCGGTCCGTGCAGAGGTTGACGACGTAGTCATGCGCGGGCAGGCGGGATGCGAGGGCGGCGGCGTCGCGGCTGAATTGCGCGCCGGAGATAAGACCTTGTCGCCCTACTGCCACCACGCCATCCTCGTCAGGCGGTAGAGCGGGCGCATCGTCGGCGGGCAGTGCTGGCGTGGTCGTGATATTACTGCTCAGCTTCATATTAAAAATATTACAACTCCGCTTCAGCCGTGCCGCGCATCAAGGGGCGCTTGCGCTTGTCCGGGATGGAGGTCGCAATCATGCTTATGATTGTGGCCAGCGAATGGCGGGGCGGGTCGCGCAGGCAGCAAAGCCGGACCGTGTATTCCGCCGCGAACATCAGCGCGACCATTGGAAGATCGAGGATGTTCACGAAAAACGACCACAGCTTCAGGGGGGCAAGACAGAACAGGAAAACCGACAGGCTCAGCTGCACCGCAAAAAAAACCGACCAGGCGAGGGTGACATTGCGCGTATAGGCGGCAAGCTCGGCGGAGATGTTGCCATCCAGCCGGTGCGCCATGGCGGTAATGAGCGGCACGTGGCCTGGCCGCAGCGTGAGCGCGAAACTGGCCAGCAGACTGGCATAGATGCCCCAATGCGTTACCGCCGAGGCTGTGACGAAGCCGAGCTTGAACAGCCCCGCGAAGCTCAGCCGCAAGCCGAGACGGATGTGGCTGGTCTCGACGATAACCAGATGAAACAGCACGGGAACGGCGACGGCGGCCAGTATCGCCAATACCGGCGGGCGGGGGGCGGCGGTGGCCGGCATTTAGTTTTTTCGGTGAGCCTGGATGTACGCAGTGAGGCTGCGCAACGATCGGAAGATCTGCTCATTGTCCTTATCGTCGGCGCGCAGCTTGATGCCGAAGCGCTGCGACAGGGCGAGCGAGATTTCCAGCATGTCGATCGAATCCAGGCCGAGCCCCTCGCCGTAAAGCGGTGCTTCGGGGTCGATATCCGTGGCCGGGAGGTCGAGATTGAGCGTTTCGGCGATCAGCTGAGCCAGCTCGGCTTCCTGAAGCGTTTGGGGCGTGCAGTCAGTCGTCATGCCGTCACCTTAGAGGGCAGCGGCGCCTTGGCCAAGCCAATTCGGGCAATGAACGCGCCCAAAGCAGCCCAGGTAGCAGCTTTCAAATGTAATCTGTCCAATTTTTTAGGGGCGTTAGCAGGTGATTCTCAGGTTGCAAACAAACGTCCATTGGCCGTTCGGTCCGGCATTTGCCGCTGCCGGCTGGTGGCGGGGGGCTTGGTGAATGGCACGGTGAACGGCCGCCTCGCCGAACATACGGTGCGAGCAGCGCGCTGGTGGTCTGGAAGAAAGGTTGATATAAATTGGTCATGCAGCGCCCAGTACGTACACTCTTTGTTGCGGCAATTACGGGCTTGCCCTTGGTGGCTCCTGCACTTGCGCAATCGTCATCGGAACAGCCGAATTCGGGTAGTGTCGCGCAGCAGTTCAATTCCGGTGCGAACCGTGTTGGTCAGGGCGCGGTCCAAATCGGGGACGGAATCAAGGACGGGGCGATTATGACATGGCAGGCGTTCCGGGATGGCGCAAACGCGTTCGCCGGCCGGTTCAGCGGGGATCGGGCCAGTGCGGCTTACGAGAGCAATTCTTCGGCGCAGTGAAGTGGGTGTAGAACACTGCTGAGCGGAGCCGGAACGCCCCGGGAGCTCCAGGCATCGGCCGCCACTTGGGCTTTTGCGACTGTGGCCCCCGAGCGCGGCCTAATCGTCGTCACTTTCCACGATCAATTCGGTGCCTGCGCCCTTATAGTCACACCCGCCCCGTCCAGCTGAAATCGCGCTTTCTCAACGGGCTCTTACCGGTCTCGGACATGACGTGAAGCTGATCGCGCCGGGCAATTGATCAGCCCATTCAGGACTATTGGGGCCATGAGACGGGCGCATCCTGCGCATGGCGCAGCGATTGCTTCGGCTTGGCCGAAGATTGTATTCGTACGCGATGGACATTCATCAGGCACAATCCCGGGCAGCCCCGTCAATGACGGCGGACGCCGATACTGTGCTGCGGACGGTTTTCGGGCTGCGTGGGTTCCGGGGGGAGCAGGCCGCAGTGGTATCCCACGTCATCGCCGGCGGCGACGCGATCGTGTTGATGCCGACCGGGGGCGGGAAGTCACTC
>DATIWS010000309.1:0-4966 GCA_035519275.1 Acidocella sp.
ACTCGGAGGAAGAGGCCCGCATGATTGCCTCACGCGTCGAGTCGCTCTGGCGCTCGGGGCACAAGCTCGCGGAAGTCGCCATACTGGTGCGCGCCGGGTTCCAGACCCGCGCCTTCGAAGAGCGGCTGATGACGCTCGGCATCCCCTACCGCATCGTCGGGGGCCTGCGCTTCTACGAGCGCGCGGAAATCCGCGACGCCATCGCTTACTTGCGCATGCTGGTGCAGCCCTCGGATGACCTCGCCTTCGAGCGTATCGTCAACCTGCCTAAGCGCGGCGTGGGCGAAAGCGCGATGCGCCTGATGCACGAGACGGCGCGGGCGGCGAACATCCCGCTCTACGCCGCCACCGAGAAGCTCGTGGCCGAGGGCGGGTTCAAGGGCAAGCTGCGCGAGACGCTGCGGGGGCTGCTGGAGGGCTTCGAGAGCTGGCGCGAGCATCTGGCGGCGCGCGGCCCGGTGGTGGCGCTGGAGGCGCTGCTCGACGAGTCAGGCTATCTCGCCATGTGGAAGGCCGATAAATCGCCCGACGCGCCGGGGCGGTTGGAAAACCTGAAGGAACTCGTCCGCGCTCTGGCGGATTTCGCGACCCTGCCGCAATTCCTCGAACACGTCTCGCTGGTGACCGAAACCGAGGAACAGGCCGGAGACGACAAGCTCTCGATGATGACGCTGCACGGAGCCAAGGGGCTGGAATTCGACACCGTGTTCCTACCCGGCTGGGAGGAAGGCCTGTTCCCCAACCAGCGCGCGCTGGACGAGGGCGGCAACAAGAGCCTGGAGGAAGAGCGGCGCCTCGCATACGTGGGCATCACCCGCGCGCGGCACAGGGCGATCATCAGCCACGCGGCGCGGCGCAAGAGCTATGCCGGCTGGCAGGACGCCATCCCCAGCCGGTTCATCGACGAGCTGCCGGAAGACATGGTGCGCCATTCCGGCTCGGCGCAAACGCAGCCCTCGCGCCAGCCGCATATTTCGGCGGGCTTCCCGGTGCTGGCCAAGCGCCCGGCGGCGGCGCCAAGCAAGATCCCCATCGGGGCGCGGGTCTTCCACCAGAAATTCGGCTATGGCCGGGTCACCGCCGTGGAGGACGACCGGCTGGATATTGATTTCGAGACCTCTGGAGAGAAGCGCGTGCTGGACCGCTTCGTGGAACGACATGACACCTGAATTGCTGGACTGCATCACCATCCGCGTGCCCGCCGAGGCGCTGGAAACCTTCGAGGCTGCGCTCTCCAGCGTCTGCCGCGCCGTGTCCTTCTACCACGACGAAGACGTGGACGAGTGGGACATCCAGGGCGTGAAGGAGCGCGGCGAGTATGAAGACGAGCTGGAATCCGCCCTGCTTGTGGCGCGGATCGTCTCGGGGCTGGAGCCGGAAGTCACCCGCGCGCTGGTGCCGGTGGCGGGATGGCTGGCGCGCACGCAGATGGCCTTCCCCGAGCAACTGATCGGCAGCCGCTTCGTGGTGCGTGGCACGCATATTTCCGACCCGCCCATCCCCGGACGCATCACCCTCACGCTGGACGCCGGGCTCGCCTTCGGCACCGGCGAACATAACTCCACGCGCGGCTGCCTCGTCGCCCTTGAGCGCCTGGCCAAATACCACCATCCGCGCCGGATTTTGGATTTGGGGACGGGCTCAGGCATTCTGGCAATCGCGGCGGCGAAGCTGCTGCACCAGAAGGTGCTGGCCTCGGATATCGATTTCCGCGCCGCCCGCGTCGCCAACGCCAACGCCAAGCTGAACGGCGTGGCGGGGCTGGTTCACGCCATCCGCGCCGATGGCTGGGTGGATAAGGAAATTACGCGCACCGCGCCTTATGATCTCGTGTTCGCCAATATTTTGGCGCGCCCGCTCTGCGCCATGGCGCATCAGCTCGGCGCCAAGCTGGCCCCGGGCGGCGTGGCGATTCTCGCCGGTCTGCTCAACACACAGGTGAACTGGGTGCTTTCCGCGCATCGCCGTGCGGGGCTGCACCTGGAACACCGGATTGTGGATGGGGCGTGGTCGATTTTGACGCTACGCAAGCCGGGGTAAATAAAGAAGGCCGGGTTTCCCCGGCCTTTTTCGTCTTATTTGCCCAGCGCCATGACGATTTCTTCCGTCATCTTCTTGGCGTCGCCGAAGAGCATCATCGTGTTGTCGCGGAAGAACAATTCGTTATCCACGCCCGCGTAGCCGGAGGCCATCGAGCGCTTCACGAACAGCACGGTCTTGGCCTTGTCCACTTCCAAGATCGGCATGCCGAAGATCGGGCTGGCCGGGTTGGTCTTGGCTGCGGGGTTGGTCACGTCGTTGGCGCCGATCACGTACACCACATCCGCCGTGGCGAACTCGTTGTTGATCTGCTCCAGCTCGAACACGTCATCATACGGCACACTGGCTTCGGCCAGCAGCACGTTCATATGGCCGGGCATGCGGCCAGCGACGGGGTGAATGGCGTACTTCACCTCGACATTGTCTTCCTTCAGAATATCCGCCATCTCGCGCAGCGCGTGCTGCGCGTGCGCCACGGCCATGCCGTAACCGGGCACGACGATGACCTTCGAGGCGTTCTTCATGATGAAGGCGGCATCTTCCGCGGAGCCGATCTTCACCGCCTTGTCGCCCCCGCCCGGGCCAGCCGCGGCGGCTTCGCCGGTCGTGCCGAACCCGCCAGCGATGACGTTGATGATCGAGCGGTTCATGCCCTTGCACATGATGTAGGACAGGATCGCACCCGAGGAGCCGACCAGCGCGCCGGTCACGATCAGCGCCAGGTTGCCAATGGTGAAGCCGATGCCCGAGGCCGCCCAACCGGAATAGGAGTTCAGCATCGAGACCACGACCGGCATGTCCGCACCGCCGATCGGGATGATCAGCAGGAAGCCCAGAGCCAGCGCCGCGAGGGCGATGAGCGCGAACAGGATGAAGCTGCCGCCGGAGAACACGAAGGCGATGATCAGCAGCACGATGAGGATGCCAATCCCGGCATTCAGCTGATGCTGGCCCTTGAAGGTGATCGGCGTGCCGCTCATCAGAGCCTGCAGCTTGGCGAAGGCGATCAGCGACCCGGTGAAAGTGATGGCGCCGATGGCAAGGCCGAGCGACATCTCGATCAGGCTTTCCACATGGATGTGGTGCAGCGTGCCGATGCCGAAGCTCTGCGGCGCGTTCAGCGCCGAGGCGGCGACGAACACAGCGGCGAGACCGACCAGCGAGTGGAAGGCCGCGACCAGCTGGGGCAGCGCCGTCATCTTGATCTTCTGTGCCACAACGAGGCCGATGGCACCGCCAATGGCGATGCCGAGCAGGATGATCAGCCCCCAGCCGAAGCTCATGCTCCCATTCAGGAAGGTGGCAGCGATGGCAATGACCATGCCGATGATGCCGAGCTGGTTGCCGCGGCGCGACGTGGTGGGGTGCGAGAGGCCGCGCAGCGCCAGGATGAACAGGACCGCCGCGACGAGATACGCAAAGGAGGTAAGAGATTGGTTCATCGGAGGGCGCCTTACTTCTTCTTGAACATGGCAAGCATGCGGTTTGTCACCGCGAAGCCGCCAAAGATGTTGATGCTGACCAGCACCACGGCGAGGAAGCCGAAGAGATGGGCGATGATGCTGCCATGCAGCCCGGTGGCGAGCATCGCACCGACGATGATGACGGAGGAAATGGCGTTGGTGACGGCCATCAACGGCGAGTGCAGCGCCGGGGTGACGCTCCATACGACGTAGTAGCCGACGAAGATGGCCAGCACGAAGATGCTAAACAGGTACACGAAGGGCGCGGCCGGCGCCGCGTTCTGCGCGGCGATGGCGGCCACGCCGGCGGCGTTCTGCGCCAGGACAGATGCCTGGTGGGCGAGGTCAGCCGCCTGGGCGGCCAGATCTGCGGGTGTCATGTTTTTTTTCCTCCCTTAAGCGGCGGGCTTGAAGTTGGGGTGAACAATCTCGCCGCCCTTGGTGAGCAGCGCGCCCTTGATGATGTCGTCGGTCTCGGTGAGCTTCGGCGCCTTGGCGTCCTTGTCCCAGAATGTGGTGAGGAAGGTGAGCAGGTTGCGCGCGTAGAGCGTGCTCGCCGCCACGGCGATGCGGGCTGGCCAGTTGCGATGGCCGAGAATGGTCACACCGTTCGGGGTGGTGATCACCTCGCCCGGCACGGTTTCGGCGCAATTGCCGCCCGCCTCGGCCGCGAGGTCCACGATGATGCTGCCCGCCTTCATCGAGGCCACCATCTCGGAGGTGACGATGACCGGCGCCTTGCGGCCCTGCACCAGCGCGGTGCAGACGACGATATCGTTCTTCGCCACGGTGGCGGCCATCAGTTCGGCCTGCTTCCTGCGGAATTCGTCGGACATCTGCCCTGCATAGGGGCCGGTCTGCTTGGAGGATTCCTCGTCATCAACACCGACATAGGTGGCGCCGAGGGACTTGATCTCCTCCTTAGCCGCGGGGCGGACATCGGTGGCGGAAACGATACCACCGAGGCGGCGGGCGGTGGCGATAGCCTGCAGGCCCGCCACGCCGGCGCCGATGACGAACACGCGCGCGGGCGGCACTGTGCCGGCGGCGGTCATCATCATGGGGAAGCCGCGCGTGAAGGCGCTGGCCGCCTCGATCACACCCCGGAAACCAGCCAGGTTCGCCTGGGAGGACAGCACGTCCATGCTCTGGGCGCGGGTGATGCGCGGCAGCAGCTCAAGGCCAACCGCATCGATCTTGGCAGCGGCCAGGGCCGGGGCCAGAGCCGGGTCGGACGCAGCGCCCAGCGTGGCAACGACAAGCGTGCCCGGGGCGATCAGCGCGCGCACGGCCTCATCCGGCGCATTAACAGCGAACACAATGCCCGCCCCGGCCAGGGCGGCAGCGGCATCGGCCACGATCTCCGCGCCCGCGGCGGCGAATTCCTGGTCCGAAATGGCCGCCCCAATGCCGGCGCCCGCTTCCACGGCGACGGTCAGGCCCAGGGCTAAAAGTTTTTTCAC
>DATIWS010000310.1:0-6082 GCA_035519275.1 Acidocella sp.
CCGTCCATCCCGGCGTAATCCGGCCCGGGGAAGGTGCGGTGGGAATGGCCGGTGAAGATGACGTCAATGCCCGGGACCGAGGCGAGGTACAGGCTGGCGTTTTCCTCGCCGCCCTGGCGGGGTGCTGCGGAAATGCCGGAATGGGCCAGCGCGATGACGAGGTCCGCCTGCTGGCGCAGCGCGGGGAGATGGGCCTGTGCGGCTTCCACGATATCCTGCGTGCGGACCTGGCCGCGCAGATGGTCACGGTCCCAATGGGTGATCTGCGGCGGCAGGAAGCCGATGATGCCGATCTTCAGCTTGTGCGCGCTGCCGTCCTCGGCGGTGAATTCGCGCTCCAGCAGCAGGGTGGGCGGCAGGCAGGGCGAGCCGTCCTCATGCAGGTAATTGGCCGAGCAGAAGGGGAAATTCGCCCCGGCGATGGTCTTGTTCAGGAAGTCCAGCCCGTAATTGAACTCATGGTTGCCGAGCGTGGCGGCGTCGTAGCCCATGGTGTTCATGGCGCGGATGGTGGGGTGGACGCCATCCGCGGGGAAATTGCCCGGCATCGCCACGAAATCGGCCAGCGGGTTGCCCTGGATGATGTCGCCATTGTCGAACAGCATGGCGTTTTTCGCGCCCGCCCGCGCGGCGGCGGCCAGTGTGGCGACTTTCGTCAGCCCGACGCTCTCATCCTGCTCGTCGCGGAAATAGTCGTAATCCTCGACGAAGGTATGCAGGTCAGAGGTTTCCAGCAGGCGCAGCTTGATGACCGGGCCGGTGGCGGCAAGCGCCTGGGCCGCGGGCAGCAGGGCGGCGGACTGAATGAGGGCGCGGCGGCTGAGATCAAAGCGCATGGCCGCCCTGGAGTCGTCTTAAGGCGTCGCGTTGGGGTGCGCGGCGGCGTAGGCGAGCTGGTCGGGCGTCATCTCGAAGCCGAGCAGGATCTGCAACTGCGCGGAATCCGGCACGTTCGGCACCTCGATCTTCACCGGCTTGCCGGTGGCGAAGGCCAGGCTGGCATTGCCGCTGAACTTCAGCGTGACGTTGTACTTGGCCTTGGAGGTGATGCTGTCACCGCTGGTGATGGCGGCGAACCAGGGCAAAGTGAGCGGCTGGCCGTTATTCGCCGGGCCGTTATCCGCCTGGAATGCGGGTATCGCCGTGATCAGCAGCGCGTGCTTTTGCTTCTCCAGCACACACTCGCCGGAGAAGCCGGTGATCTGCGCGGTGGTCAGCTGCGCCGCCACGTCCGACCGTCCGGGCAGGAAGGTGCTCAGCGTCTGCGCCTGTTGCAGCACGGCCACCTGCGGGCAGTACAGCGTGCCCTTGGGCGCGGGGGCGGGGCCGCCGGCTTCCGGCTTGGGGCTTCCGCTGCAGCCGGTAAGGGCGGCGAGGCTGAACAAGGCGGCAAGGGCGGTGACGCGGAAATCTTTCATGGCCCCTCCCTTGCCAGAATTTTTTTGCCCGGTCATCTACGGGCATGGCAGTTTATACGGAAGTCACGGACGAGGCGCTGACGGAGTTCCTGACGCTCTACGATATCGGCACGCTGCTCGCCTTTCGGGGCATCGCCGAGGGCGTGGAGAACAGCAATTACGCGCTGAAGACCACGCAGGGCGATTTCATCCTTACCTTGTATGAGAAGCGGGTGAACCCGGAGGACCTGCCCTGGTTCCTGGGGCTGATGGAGCATCTGGCCGCGCACGGGCTCTCCTGTCCGTTGCCCGTTCGGGCCAGGGATGGCCACAACCTCAACCCGCTCGCCGGCAAGATCGCGGCCATAACCACGTTCCTGGCCGGCGTCTGGCCGCGCCGGGTGCTGATCGAGCATTGCGAGCCGCTGGGTGCCGCGATGGCGAAGCTGCATCTGGCCGGGCAGGGCTTCGCGCCGACGCGCCAGAACGCGCTGGGGCCGGATTCCTGGGGCCCGCTGCTGGCGAAATGCGAGGGCGCGGACGGCGTGCTGTCGGGCCTGAATGCGGAACTCACCGCCTGGCTGGAGCGCATCACCGGCGCGTGGCCCAAGGATCTGCCGGTGGGGCATATTCATGCCGATCTGTTCCCGGACAACGTGTTCTTCCTCAATGGCGAGATTTCCGGGCTGATCGATTTCTACTTCGCCTGCACGGACATTTACGCCTACGACGTGGCGATCTGCCTCAACGCCTGGTGCTTCGAGCGGGATTTCTCCTTCAACATCACCAAGTCCCGCGCGCTGCTGCGCGGCTACATGGAGCATCGCGCGCTCTCCGAGGCCGAGCAGGCGGCGCTGCCGGTGCTGGCCCAGGGTGCCGCCATGCGCTTCCTGCTGACGCGCCTTTATGACTGGCTGAACACCCCGCCGGGCGCGCTGGTCACGCCGAAGGACCCGATGGATTATTACCGCCGCCTGCGCTTCCACCTCGCCGCCAGGGATGCCTCCGCCTATGGACTCTGAGACCACCGAAAACATTGTCGAGATCTGGACCGATGGCGGTTGCAAGCCCAATCCGGGGCCGGGCGGCTGGGGCGCGATCCTGAAATTCAAGGGCACGCTGAAGGAGCTTTCCGGCGCCGAGGCCGAGACCACCAATAACCGCATGGAGCTGACCGCCGCGGCGGTGGCGCTGGCGGCACTCACCCGCCCGTGCAAGGTGGTGCTGCATACGGACAGCGAGTACCTGAAGAACGGCATCACCCGCTGGCATGCGGGCTGGGTGCGCAAGAACTGGCGCAGCTCCACCGGAGACCCGGTGAAGAACATGGACCTCTGGCAGCGCGTGCTGGAGGCGGCGAAGCCGCACGAGATCGACTGGCGCTGGGTGCGCGGCCATTCTGGCAACGTGATGAACGAGCGAGCCGACGCCCTGGCCACCGCGGCGCGGGAAGAACTGGTGCGCGCGGGTTAACAGCTCCTTACAAAACCTTACTATGCCGGCCGCCCGGCACCGCACTTCTGCACTCCGGTGCTCATGTTCTTCAACGTACGCTCCGCTCATTGCTCAGCGCGCTCAAACCGGTGGCGCACGCCTCGCAACCCGAAAAACGGCACCATTCGGCGCGGCCAAGCGGGTTCTGTAAAAAGCTCTAAGCCCGTGTAGCTTCTCCGGGCCGAGCAGCACCAGCGTGCCCCAGGCGCAGGCCGTGCCGGTGATGAGCCCACCCAGCACGTCCGAAAGGAAATGGTAATTCGCGCCGACCAGCCCGGTCATCACGCCGAGGATGACGGCGGCGTAGAGCGGGCGCCAGCGGGGGCGCAACACCCAGAGCACGCCGAGCGGGGCCGAGATGTACGCGGTATGGCCGGAGGGGAAGCCACCATAGAGGGCGCTGTTAGCCAGCGGGTGGAAGCTGTACAGGCCGTGTTTCAGCCAAGTCTCAGGCCAGGGGCGGCCGAACAGCCATTTCAGCTCGTCCTTGGCCGCGGTGGCGGCCAGGGTGGCGAGGCTGACGCGCAGCCAGAGCGGATTAAGCCGCACCACCCCGGACAGTTTTTGCAGCGCCGCCCAGCACAAGAACAGGCCCGCAGCGGGCAGCGCCAGCAGCGAGGGCGCGGCGCAGGCCTGAAACACCCGGCGCAGGCCGTCATGCGCGGCGAAAAACAGCACCACGCTCCGGTCCAGGCAGAGGATGCAGAGCAGGGTGGCGCAGGCCAGCGCGACCCAGAAGGCGGACAGGTTGAGGGGGAGTATCGGTCTCAAGGCAGGAGCACGGTGCTGCCGGTGGTCTGCCGGGCTTCCAGCGCGGCGTGCGCGGCCGCGGCCTCGGCCAGCGGGAAGGTCTGGTTCACCTGGATCTTCACTGCTCCGGAGAGCACGGCATCGAACAGGCTCTGCGCGGAGGCGTTAAGGTCCGCCGGGTTGGCGGTGTAGGTGGCGAAGCCTGGACGCGTGAGATACAGGCTGCCCTTGGCGCCAAGGGTCAGGATATCCATCGGCGGAACAGGGCCGGAGGCATTGCCGAACGAAACCATCAGCCCGAACGGGGCCAGGCAGTCCAGGCTGGTGTTGAAGGTGTCCTTGCCCACGCCGTCATAGACCACGGGCACCATGGCGCCGCCGGTGATGCGCTTGACCTCCGCCGCCAGATTGGCATGGCCGACGATGGTATGCGCCGCGCCGTTGGCCCGGGCCAGCTCCGCTTTCTCGGCGGTGGACACCACGCCGATGACATTGGCGCCGAGATGCGCCGCCCATTGGCACATGATGAGCCCCACACCGCCAGCCGCGGCATGCACCAGTATGGTCTGGCCCTTCTGCACCTTGAACGTGCGGTGCAGCAGAAATTGCGCGGTGATGCCTTGCAGCATGGCTGCCGCGGCGGTCTTGGAATCGATGCCCTTGGGCAGCTTCACCAGCCGGTCGGCGGCGATGATGCGCTCCGTGGCATAGGCGCCAAGCGGCCCGCCGGCATAGGCCACGCGGTCTCCAGGGCCGACGTTGGTCACCGCCTCGCCCACGGCCACCACAACACCGGCACCTTCCATGCCGATGGTGGCGGGCAGCGGCGCCTTGTACAGCCCGGTGCGGAAATACACGTCGATGAAGTTCAGGCCGACCGCCTCATGGTGCACCAGCGCGTCATGCGGGCCGGGCTGGGGGGTGGGAACCTGCTCCCATTGCAGCACGTCCGGGCCGCCGGTGGCATGGATGCGGATGGCCTTGGTCATCATTTGCTGGCCCTGATGCGTTGTTCGAGGTCAAGCAGGATGCGTTTGGTGGCAAGCCCCTCGCCGCCGGAATAGCCGCCCATGCCGGCGCTGCCCAGCACACGGTGGCAGGGGATGAGAATGGGGATGGGGTTGGCGGCATTGGCGCCGCCGACCGAACGGGCCGAGCCTCCGGCGATCGCCGCGATCTCGGCGTAGCTGCGCGTCTGGCCCAGCGGGATCTGCCGCAGCGCGGCCCACACGGTCCGCCGGTACGCGGTGCCGTAGGGTTTTAGCGGCAGGTCGTCTGGCAGGGGGGCTTCCTCGTCGAAATACGCGTCCAGCGCCGCCTTGGCGCGGGCGAGCAGGGGCGAGGGGTCCTGGAGGCTGCCCCAGCCCCATTCGAGCGCGACAATGGCGTCATCCTCCGCGAACAGCGTCAGGTCGCCGACCGGGGAATGCATGGAAAGTGTGGGCATGGGGCGCAGGCTAGTCGCTGCCAGGGGCCGGATCAAGCGGGGGATTGCGGCGCGGCTGCGGAGTACGCCAAAACGGTACCAGGATGTTGCGCCCGCGCCTTGCCCTTCTGCCTTGCCTCGCCTTGGCGGCCTGCGCCGGGCCGCGCCTGGAACCGCCCAACCATTTCGGCACGTCGACGCATCTGACCTGCGTGCCCTATGCGCGCGAGGTCTCGGGCATCGACCTGCAGGGCAATGCCTACAAGTGGTGGGACGAGGCGCGGGGCGTGTATCCGCGCAGCCAGAGGCCGAGTGCGGGGGCGGTGCTGGTGTTCGCCCCGCACGGCGATATGAGTGTGGGGCATCTGGCGGTGGTGACGGCGCTGGATAGCCCGCGCAAGATCCGCGTCACCCAGGCCAATTGGCTGCCGCACCGCATCGAGCATAACCAGCCGGTGGTCGATGTCTCCCCCTGCAATGACTGGACGGCGGTGCGCGTGTGGTACGAGCCCGCGCATGCGCTGGGGGCGGGCGTGTACCCCACCTACGGGTTTATCCGCCCTGATTAATCATCTACAGCACAACCCATGATACGCGGCGCGTTTACCGTTGGGGCCTGGACGATGGCGAGCCGCATTCTCGGCTTCGCCCGTGATATCCTGATCGCTTTCGTGCTCGGCACCGGGCCGGTGGCGGATGCCTTCTTTGTGGCGCTGCGCCTGCCCAATCTGTTCCGCCGCCTGTTTGGCGAGGGCGCGTTCAACGCCGCCTTCGTACCCTCCATCTCCACCATATTGCACCAGGAGGGAATGGAAGCGGCTACGTCCTTCGCCGAGGAGGCGACGGCGGTGATGGCCTTCTGGCTCGGCGGCATCACCATTCTGGGCGAGATCTTCATGCCCTGGGTGCTCTACGTGCTGGCGCCGGGCTTCGCGGGGAATGGCGGCAAGTTCGCGCTCGCCGTGGCGCTCACGCGCATCATGTTCCCGTATCTGTTCTTCGTCTGCCTCACGGC
>DATIWS010000311.1:0-16725 GCA_035519275.1 Acidocella sp.
AATAGAATACTTTACAGGTAGAGAAAATATATTATTTATTGTCCAGCTTCTCGTCTGTTTCATGGAATTAAAAAATGAATATTTCTGCAGCGCCCGTTCAGGGCCGCCGCTCGATTGCCTTTGCCACGCTGGCAGGGGCGCTGTACTTCTCCACCGCGCTCGTGCCCCCAGCTCTTGCCGCCGACACAGCAACCCCACCGGCCAACGCGGCCGTAAACCAGTTGAAGCCCGTGATCGTGGTGGCGCAGCACCGCAAGCAAAATGCCCAGAAGGTCGGCATCTCCATGTCCATCGTCTCGGCCAAGCGCTTGCAGGAAGACGGCATCACCAAGGTCAACGGCCTGCAATACGAAGTTCCGAACCTGCAGGTGCAGTCGCAGTTCGGCACCGGCCAGACATCTTTCGCCATTCGCGGCGTGGGCACAGACTTCAACGACTATGCCTCGAACAACGCGCCTGTCGTCGGCTACTATGTCGATGACGTGGCCTACCCGATTCCGTCGATGACACAGGGACAGTTCTTCGACATCAACCACATCGAGGTTCTGCGCGGCCCGCAGGGCACGCTGTATGGCCGCAATACCACGGCGGGCGCCATCAACGTCATCACCAACAAGCCGACAGACCACCTAACCTATGGCGGCTCTCTGGAATACGGTACCTATAACAACGCCATTCTCCAAGGCTATGTCTCCGGCCCGATTTCGAATACTGTTCGCATCCGCCTCGCGGGTGAAACCAATCAGGGCGGCGGCTATCAGTATAACCGCGTTACCGACCGGCCTTTCGGCAATAACGACACCAAGAATTTGCGCGGCGAAATCGCCTGGGACGCCACGCCGAACCTGAACTTCCTGCTTAACGCGCATTGGGGGCGCGACCAGTCCGACGGCGAAGCCTCGTCGCTGCTCGCCCCGCGCGGCATCTACCCGGCCGACAGCAGCCCGCGCGCCGTGGGCTGGGGTACTACCACTGCTTTTGCCAACTATCTCGGTATCAACCCGGATACGAAGCCCTACCGCGACAACCAGGGCTGGGGCGTGGACCTTACCACCAACTACACGCTGCCCGTCGCGCGTATCACCAGCGTCTCCAGCGTAGAGCGCCTTGATCGCCGCGAACTGGATGCGCTCGACGGCACCGATTATGGCGCGGCGGATGTGTATTTCTCGACCCGTGCTGGCGCCTATGCCGAGGATCTGCGCATCGCCTCGCTCACCGAGAATCCGTATAACTGGCTCTTAGGCGCCTATTTCTCGCGCGAGACGCTTGATGAAGTCTACGACTCGAGCTTCTCCGGCTTCGGGATTTACGTTCATACGCCCTATACCCAGTCCGTGGAGACCAAGAGCCTTTACGCGCATGCCGAATACGAGTTCCTGCCCAAGCTGAAGCTGGTGCTGGGCGGGCGCATCGAGAACGAGCATCGCAAGATCGATAATTTCTCGACCACCGCCTACTTGAACACGAACAACGCGGCGATACCTTTCAGCGGCGTTGGTAGCCAGTCGACGTATTACACGCTGCCGTCCTGGAAGGCCGAGCTGGACTACCAGCTTCTGCCTGAGTCGATGCTTTACGCCTCCGTCACCGCGGGCATCAAGTCCGGCGGGTTCACCGCCGTCAACGCGGTTGTCCCGGCCGATCTCGCCATTTCGCCGTTCAAGCCGGAACGCCTGCTGGCCTATGAAATCGGCGCCAAGAACGAGCTCCTCGACAACACGTTGCTCGTCAATGTCGACGCATTCTACTACGATTATCATGACCAGCAGGTGCTTGGCATCATCACCGACCCGACCTATGGTTCGGTCGGCCATTTCGTAAACGCACCGAAGTCGCATCTATACGGCGGCGAGGGCGAAGTGGACTGGCTGCCGCTGCCGGGGCTGTCCATCGACCAGTCGCTGGGCCTAACCGCCGGCGCGTTCGACGAGTTCAACGACACGATCGGCTCGACGCTGAAGAACGGCGTCTACGTGCCTGTCACCGCGAATCTCAAGGGCCATGGCATCGGCGCGCCGCGCTATACCTATACACTGGCAGCGTACGAGACATTGCCGATCAACGAAGCCTATAACGTGCGGTTCGGCGGTAGCTTCGCCTATCGTGATCAGTATGTCTCGCTGCTGAACACTTCGACCAACTCCTACAACATCAAGGGTTACGGGTTGCTGAACGTTGATGTGACGCTGCTGCCGACCCGCCACAATTGGCGGCTCAGCGTCTGGGGGCGGAATGTGCTGAACCGCAAATATCTGCTCTCCAACAACTACTTCGACAGCGCGCAGTATGCAGTCGGCGTGTATGGCGAGCCGGCCAGTTACGGCCTGCGCCTGACCTACGACTTCAAGTAACATCTTGGCTGGGGCGGGCATTTCCGCCCCGGCGCCTGACTTTGAGGATACCCCATGCGCAATTTGCTTACCGACATTCCTGCCATCCGGGTTGGCCACGCGGGGGATGACGCGGTCTTGCGTTCCGGCGTCACCGCCGTGTTGTTCGACGAACCGGCCGTCGCCGGGGTGAGCGTGCTCGGCGGCTCCCCGGCCTCGCGCGAGGGCGCGCTGCTCGGGCCGGAAATGGTGGTGGAGCGCATCAACGCCCTGGTGCTTTCTGGGGGCTCCACCTACGGGCTGGACGCCACCTCCGGCGTGCAGGCCGCCTTGCGTGAGGATTTCGCCAAGCTGCCGCCCACGAAGTTGCCGCGTGTGCCGATCGTGGTGCAGGCGAGCCTGTTCGACCTCGCCAATGGCGGTGACAAAAACTGGGGGCGCTACAGCCCCTATGCGGAATTCGGCTACCAGGCCGCTCGCGCCGCGGAGCCTGGCGTGTTCGCGCTGGGCAGCGTCGGCGCTGGCATCGGCGCCACCACGGCGGGGCTCAAGGGTGGCATCGGCTCGGCCAGCGCCGTCACGCCGCAGGGGCATATCGTCGCGGCGCTGGTGGCGGTGAACGCGGTCGGCAGCGTGACCGTGGGCGATGGCCGACATTTCTGGGCTGCGCCCTACGAGGTGAACGATGAATTCGGCGGGCTGGGCTTTCCGGCCAGGCTGGATCCGTCCGCTCTTGCCCTGCGGGTGAAGCCGCCGGGCTATTTTGGCACCACCATCGGCGTGGTCGCCACCGATGCGGCGCTGACCAAGGCACAGGCAACGCGGTTGGCAATCCTGGCGCAGGATGGCGTGGCCCGCGCCGCTTTGCCCGCGCATCTGCCGCGCGACGGCGATACCATCTTCGGCATCTCCATTTCGGCACGGCCGCTGGGTACGGTGCGGGACGAGTTCTCGGAAATCTGCCTCGCCGCCACGCTGGTAACGGCCCGCGCCATGGCGCGCGGGGTACACGCGGCCAGCTATCAGGGGCGCGAGGGCGAAGCGCCAAGCTGGCGCCACAAATTCGGAGGCTAGCGCAATGACATCGTTTCTTGGCGGCTCGTTCCTAGAGGTCCGGCCCGGCCGCACGCTGCACGCGGCGGTTCTGAACAAGGGGGCGCAGATCAGCTTGTTCTTTTTGCACGGCAGTGGCGGCAACAAGGAGCAGTTCCGCTTCCTGTGGGAAGAGTTGGAAGATGAGCCGCTGAACCTCATCGCTTGGGACGCGCCGGGCCATGGCGCCAGCCCCGACTTGCCCGCTCCGACCGCTTATGCGGGCACCGAACTGCTGGCCGATGCCAACGCGCTCATCGCCCGCCATGGCGCGGCGCGGAACATTCTCGTCGCCCATTCGTTGGGCACGCGCATCGCCTTGGCGGCGCTGGCCGAAGCGCCAGAGCGCTTTGCCGGGGCCGTGCTGCTCGGCCCGCCGCCGCCGCAGATGGCGCCGGCGGGCAAGGGCGCGTTGTTCGGCCCAGTGCTGGGGCGGCTGCCGCTGCCGGTGCTGGAACTGCTCAAGCCGCTGCTGGCGCGGCGCTTCAAGAGCCTGGCCTGGGCGAAGGGTGCGGATCCGGCGCTTGTCGCGCATGAGCAGCAAGTGGCCAAGCGCAACACGCTGTTCGTGATGCAATCGCTCTTCGCTGGGCTGCTGGTGCTGGACCCGGCGCAACTCACCGCCATTCGCACCTCGGTACGCATTCTCGCCGGGGCGGAGGACGGCCTCACCCCGCCCGCGGCGGCGCAGGCGCTGGCCGCCGTGCTGCCCGCGGCACGGCTCACCGTGCTGCCCGGCACCGGGCATCAGATCATGCTCGAACAACCCGAACAGACCCTGGCGGCCATCCGCGCCGCTCTGGCCGGAGACTGACCCATGGCAACAGACTATCTGGGCAACGAGATCACCGCGCAGAACCCCGCCACCATCGCCGCCATCGACGATTTCATCCGTGGCGTGCTGGGTTACGAGCTGATCGTGGCCAATATCCTTGCCGTAGCCGATGCGGAGCAGGACACCCTCGCCAACGCCTATGCCGCCATGCTGTGGCTGCTTTCGGAAACCGGGCGCGAGCCGGTGGAAGCACGCACCTATATCGCCCGCGCCGAGGCCGGGGCGGCCCATGCCAATCCCCGCGAGCTGGCAACGCTGCGGGCGGTGAAGCTCTGGGCCGATGGCGACCCGGCCGCCGCCGAGGCTGAGGCTCTGGCAGAGCTTACCCGCAACCCGCGCGACCTCGCCTTGCTGAAATATGCCAACTACTTGCAATTCTCCCGTGGCGACGCCCCCACCATGCTGCGCAGCGCGCTCATCAGCCTGCCTGTGGCGGGCGACGTCGCGCATCTGCACGGCATTCTGGCCTTCGCCTATGAGCAGAGCTTCCTGCTGACGGAAGCCGAGGCCGCCGCCCGCCGCGCCCTGGCGTTGCAGGCGGATGAAGGCTGGGCCCAGCACGCGCTCGCCCACGTGCTGCTCACCACCGGGCGGGTGGAGGAGGGCATCGCCTTCCTCGAACCACTGCGCGAGGGCTGGAACAAGTTCATCTCCTTTCTCTACACGCATCTGTGGTGGCATCTGGCGCTGTTCTACCTGGCCGAGGGCCGGTTCGATGAGGCGCTGGAGATTTACGACCGGCATGTTTGGGCCAAGGATAAGAGCTTCTCGCAGGACCAGATCGGCGCCGTCTCGCTGCTGGCGCGCCTTGAATTCGCGGGTGCCGATGTCGGCGGGCGCTGGGCGGAGCTGGGGCAGTGGCTGGCCGCGCGCAAGGCGGATATCGCCCAGCCCTTTCTCTCGGTGCAGTATCTCTACGGCTTGGCCCGCGCAGGGCGGACGGAGGCGGAGGAGTTGCTCGCCGCTATCCGCACCGCGCCGCAGACCGCTCCGGTTGAAAGCCGCGAGGCCTGGGCCAAGGCGGGGGTGACGCTGGCGGAAGGGCTGCTCGCCCATGCGCATGGCGACTACACAGCCGCCGCGCAGAAGCTGGAACCGGCCACCGCGCTCATCGCTGGTTTGGGCGGCAGCCATGCCCAGCGCGGGCTGTTCCATATCTTCCTGGTGGATAGCCTTATCAAGGGCGGCCAGCCCGGCCGGGCGCAGCTGACCCTGGAGCGCCAGCGCGCCGGTTTCCCCGATGACGTGCCGCTCAACCGCAAGCTCGCCGGGCTGTATACGGCGCTGGGCTTGCCCGCCCAGGCCGAGGCCGCGCGTCTGCGCGCCGAGACAGCCGTGCAACGCTTCGTCAGGGCGGCAGCATGAGGCTGCTGCGGCTTCTGCTCGTCCTGCTGCTGCTCCCGCTGCCTGCGGCGGCATCGGGTGTGCTCACCATCGGCCTGCAGCTGGAACCGCCAGTGCTGGACCCCACGGCCGCGGCCTCAGGTGCCATTGCCGAGGTGTTGTTCCCCACGGTGTATGAGGGGCTGGTGCGCATCGGCCCCGGCTGGCAACTCAGCCCCGGCCTTGCCACCTCCTGGGAGGTGGCGCCCGACGGCCTGAGCTATACCTTCCATCTGCGTCCCGGCGTGCGCTTTCACGACGGCACGTCCTTCGACGCCTCGGCGGTGAAATTCTCGCTGGAGCGCGCCGCCGCCCCAGCCTCGCTCAATCCGCAACATGCCGATTTCGCCTGCATCTCGCATGTGGATACGCCCGACCCGCTCACCGCCATCGTCCGGCTCTCCCGCCCGTGCTCGGGGCTGCTCAACGCTCTGGGCCTGCCGGGCGGCGCGATCGTCTCGCCCCGTTCGGCGGCGACCGACGTGGTGAACCCCATTGGCACCGGCCCGTTCCGCTTCGGGGCCTGGGCGCGGGGCGATTCCATCACCCTGCTGCGCAACCCGGATTACTGGGGTATGCCCGCTAAATCCCCGGCGGTGAAATTCCGCTTCATCGCCGACCCCAACGCGGCGCTGGACGCGGTGCTGAGCGGCGGGGTGGACGTCTATTCCGCCTTTCCGGCGCCCGAGGCCGTGGCGCGGCTGGAACAGAACCCGGGGCTGAAGGTGGATACGGCGCTGAGCGAGGGCAAGGTGATCCTCGCCATCAACAACCGCCGCGCGCCATTCAACAACGTGCTGGTCCGCCGCGCGCTTTCCTACGCCATCGACCGTCAGGCCGTGATCGACGCCGCCATGGATGGGTTCGGCGCGCCCATCGGCAGCCATTACGCGCGCCAGGATCCGGGTTATGTCGACCTCACGGGCGAATACAACTACGACCCAGCAAAGGCCCGCGCGCTGCTGGCGCAGGCGGGATATCCGCACGGGTTTTCCACCACCATCGCGCTGCCGCCGGTCTCCTACGCCACGCGCGCGGGGCAGGTTATCGCGGCGGAGCTTGCCGCCGTTGGCGTGCAGGCCAAGCTGGTGCAGCTGGACTGGGTGCCATGGCTTACCCAGGTGTTCGGGGGGCATGATTTCGACCTGACCATCGTCAACCATGTCGAGCCTCTGGATTACGGCATCTATGCCAACCCGGATTACTATTTCGGCTACAACAACCCGCGCTACGCCGCGCTGCTGGGCCAGCTTGACGCCACGCAGGACCTGGCGGCGCAGATCAAGCTTCGGCAGGCATTGCAGAAAACCCTGGCCGACGACGCGGTGAACGTGTTTCTGCTGCAATTCCCGGACATCACCGTGCAATCCGCCCGCGTCTCGCTCAACTGGGCGCCGGGGCCGGTGCAGGATTTCGACCTCGCCACGGCCGCCGTGCCAGGGGATGAGGGCGCGGGCCATGTGGCCGCCGGTGCGCGATATCTGGCCCTGGGTGGTGGCGTGCTGGCGATGGCTCTGGCGGGGCTGCTGGTACTGCGGGCCGGGCTTGGTTACGCGCTGCGCCGCGCGGTGGGGCTGCTAGCCACGCTGCTCGTAGCGTCGCTGATCATCTTCACCACCATGCAGCTCGTCCCCGGCGATCCGGCACGGGCGATTCTTGGCATTCAGGCCAGCCCGGCGGCGGTGGCGACTTTGCATGCGCAACTGGGGCTCGATGCCCCTTTCTGGTGGCGCTACGCGCATTGGCTGGCCGGGCTGGCGCAGGGCGATCTCGGCACCAGCTTCGTCTATCACCAGCAGGTGGCAGTGCTGGTGTTGCAGCGGTTGGCGCTGTCCCTGCCGCTTACCCTGTACGCCCTGCTGCTCTCCACCGTTTTGGCCTTGGCGCTGGGGCTGGCGGCGGCGTATTGGCGCGGGCGCTGGGGTGGGGCGCTGGCCACGGGCTTGGCGCGCTTGGCCCTGGCGGTGCCGAATTTCTGGTTCGGGCTGATGCTCGTCATCCCCTTCGGCATTGTGCTGCATTGGGTGCCGGCAGGCGGTTTCCCGGGCTGGGTTGCTGGGCTGTGGCCGGCCTTAAGGGCGCTGACCCTGCCAGCGATCGCGCTCGCCTTGCCGCAGGCGGCGGTGCTGGCGCGGGTGCTGGCGCTGGAGTTGCGTGAGCTGGCGGGTCAGGAGTTCCTGCGCACCGCCGCCGCCAAGGGGGCCGGGCCGTTGCGCATCCTGCTGCGCCATGCGCTGCCCAATGCGCTGGTGCCGGTGCTCACCATCCTCGGCATGCAATTCTCCTTCCTGCTCGCGGGCGGGGTGCTCATCGAGAACGTGTTCTTCCTCCCGGGGCTCGGGCGGCTGATCTTCCAGGCCATCGCCAGCCGTGACGCGCCGGTGGTGCAGAGCGTCTCCCTGCTGCTGGTGGCGCAGGTGGTGGTGGTCACGCTGCTAGCCGATCTTGCCGCCGCCGCGGCTGACCCGCGCCGCCGCACCGGAGCCAGCCAATGACCGCAACGTTTCGCGCGGGCGCGGTGCTCACCGTCCTGATCCTGACCCTCGTGCTGCTTTCCTACCTATGGTTGCCTTATCCGCCGCAGGAAATGGACATCCCCCATCGCCTGGCAGCGCCCAGCCTCGCGCATCCGTTCGGCACCGATGCCTTCGGGCGGGACGTGCTCGCCAACGTGCTGGCGGGCGGACGGGCCTCGCTGGCCGTGGGGGCGCTGGCGGTGCTGCTGGGAGCCGGGCTCGGCGTGCCGCTGGGTATCGCTGCTGCCATCTCGGGTGGCTGGGCCGACGAGCTGCTCTCCCGCTTCTCCGACGTGGTGTTTGCCTTCCCGGCCTTGCTCATCGCTGTGCTGGCGGCGAGCATCGCCGGGCCGGGCGTGGGGGATGCCATAGCCGCCATCGGCATCTTCAACATCCCTGTCTTTGCCCGCGTGGCCCGCGCGGCTGCCGGGGCACAATGGCAGCGCGACTACGTGCTGGCCGCCATCGCCGCCGGCAGGGGGCGGGTCTTCATCGCCCGCACGCATATCCTGCCCAATATACTGCCCGCGCTTGGCGTGCAGGCGGCGATCCAGGCCTCGCTCGCCATCCTGGCGGAATCCGGCCTCTCTTACGTTGGGCTCGGGGTGCAGCCGCCTTTCCCCAGCTGGGGCCGGATGCTGGACGATGCAGGCACGTTGATGACCACCGCGCCCTGGCTGGCTCTGTTTCCGGGGCTTGCCATCCTCCTCACCAGCTTTGCCCTTGCGTTGCTGGGCGATGGATTGCGCGACCTTGCCGACCCGCGCCAGGAGAATGCCCGATGAGCCTGCTCACGCTTGAAAACCTCACCGTCTCGCTGGGCGGGCGGGAGCTGCTGCACGGTATTTCCCTCAGCCTCGCGTCCAGAGAGGCGTTGGCTTTGGTGGGTGAGTCCGGCTCCGGCAAATCGCTCACCGCGCTTGCCATTGCCGGGCTGTTGCCGGAGGGAGCGGTGCGCCAGGGGCGCATCCTGTTCCAGGGCGAGGACCTCCTCACCGCGCCCGAGGCGAGACTGCGTGCCCTGCGCGGCGCGAAAATCGGCTTCGTCTTCCAGGAGCCGATGACCGCGCTCAACCCGGTGCAGCCGGTGCTGGACCAGGTGGCGGAGGTGTTCCAACTGCATCGCGGCCTGGATCTGCCCAAGGCGCGCAACCATGCCATTGCCGCGCTCTCGCAGGTGGAGCTGCCAAGCCGCCTCGCCACTGGGCGCCATTATCCGCACGAGCTCTCCGGCGGGCAGCGGCAGCGCGTGGCCATAGCCATGGCGCTGGCGCTCAACCCGGCGCTCATCATCGCTGACGAGCCGACCACTGCACTCGACCCGCTGACCGAGGCGCAGATCCTGGCGCTGCTCACACGGCTGGCACGGGAGAGCGGGGCAGGGCTGCTGTTCATTTCCCATAGCCTCTCCGCCGTGGCGCGGGTGGCTGGGCGGATCGCCGTGATGGCCCGAGGGGAAATCGTGGAAACTGGGCCGGTGGCGCTGCTCAGCGGCGGGGCCGCGCATCCGGTCACGCGGACGCTCATCGCCGCCGCCCGGCCCGAGCCGCCGCCCGCCAACGTACCAGGGGACGTGCGGTTGGCGGTTGACGGCGTCTCCCACGTGTACCCCGGGCGACGAGGCTGGATGCGGCATGGCGTGCCGGTGCGGGCGCTGGAGGATGTCTCCTTCACCCTCGCCGCAGGGGAATGTGTCGGGCTGATCGGGGAGTCGGGCAGCGGCAAGTCCACATTGCTGCGGGGCCTGCTGGGCCTGCAGCGCCTGAGCGGCGGGGACATCCGCATCGACGGCATCTCGCTCAACGCCGCCAGCGCGGCGGAATGGTGCAGGCTGCGGCGGAAGCTCCAGATCGTCTTCCAGGACCCGGCAACGAGCTTCGACCCGCGCTGGCGGATTAGTGACATCATCGCCGAGCCGCTGGGCCTGCTGGGGCCGGTCCCGAACAAGGCAGCTCGTGTGGCCGATCTGCTCGCGCAGGTCGGGCTCAGCCCCAGCCATGCGGGGCGCTATCCGCACCAGCTCTCGGGTGGGCAGCGCCAGCGTGTGGCGATTGCCCGGGCGCTGGCCGTGGACCCGGAAATCCTCGTGCTGGACGAGGCGACCTCGGCGCTTGATGCCACGGTGAAGGCGCAGATCCTAGCACTGCTGGTGCGGCTGGCGCGGGAGCGGCGTCTTGCTTGTCTGTTCGTGACGCATGATCTCGGTGTGCTCCGTGCTGTCGCCGATCGTGTCATCGTTCTGGAAGCGGGGCGGATCGTCGAGGATGGCCCCGCCGCGCAGGTTCTGGCGGCGCCGCGCCATGCCTATACGGCGAAGCTCATCGCCGCCGCCCCTGGGCTGGATGCGGCGCTACGGACGGCGCACGCCTGAACGCAGAAAGGAGACGGCCTTGCGTAGTTTCACGGTGGAAAGACGTGTGGAAGCCGAGCTTGGCGTAATCCCCGATCGATTGTGCCATAACGAGGCATGGGAAGGAGGAGCCGAAGGTGAACTGGTTCGCCAGGGCGTCGTTCGCGGCCTCGTCCTGCGAAGCGGCGATATGTTCCGGGTCACGCGAGCCGGTATGTAAGCCAGTTAAAAACCCATAAATGCGGCTGGGCGGTAGGCGTTTGCCAGCGTCTCGCCGAACAGGCCGCTGATGCGCGCTCGGCCGAAGCTGGCCACTCGATGGGCCAGATTCAGGCGCGGGAACACCAACTTGGCGACGAGATAGGCTTCCTCGAGATGCGGGTAGCCGGAGAGGATGACGTTCTCCACGCCAACATCTATGTACTCGCGCATCAGCCTAGAGTGAGGGAACCGCGTTGTGCTGTTTCAGGATCGCATCAGAGTGCGCGGAGACTTCTGCCATAGTCACTTCATAACCCCATAAATTTGCCAAGTGCTGCAGCACTTGGGCGGTGTCCTTCTCCTGCACGACAATGCCGGAATAGACCCGGTGTTGCAGCATCAGGCGCCGGTCACCATCGAGGTCGACATCCACGATCTCGATCTCGGGTTCGTTCTGCACGACGTCGAAGTGGTTGGCGAGGTTGGTGCGGACGGTTCGGTACCCTCGCTCGTTATGAATGGCTTTGACCGTAAGATCGGATTTACCATCATCATGCAGGTCGAAAAATTTCATTTTGCGCATCAGCGCTGGGGAGAGGAACTGGCGGACGAAGCTTTCATCCCGATGATTAGCCCATCCATCCTTCAGCACGCCCACCCAGTCGCGGCAGCCGGCGATTTCCGGTAGCCAAACGCGATCCTCATCGCTTGGGGTTTGGCAGACGCGCTGGATATCCTGCATCATGCTGAAGCCCAGTGCATAGGGGTTAATGCCCGAATAACCTGGATGATCGAAATCGGGCTGGAATACCGCGCCGGTGTGGGACTGGAAGAACTCTATCATGGCACCGTCGGTTAAGAACCCGGTTTGATGCAGCCGGTTCATGACGTAATAATGCACGAAGGTGGCACAACCCTCGTTCATCATTTTGGTCTGTTTCTGCGGATAGAAATACTGCGCGACATGGCGGACGATTCGCAGGATCTCGCGCTCCCAAATTTTTAGCAGCGGCGCTTTTTTCTCCAGGAAATATAGGATGTTCTCCTCGGGCAGGTCGAGAAGGTGGCGGCGTTCGGCGTGGCTGTGCGCCTGCGCCGAGCGTGGCCCGCTCGCGGGGACTGAACGCCAGAGTTCGTTGTAAGATCGTTCCTGCTCTTCCAGTCGCTCGCGCGCACGCCGCTCCTCCTCACGCAGATTAAGTGATTTGCGGCGCGGATAGCGACTGACCCCCTGCGGCATGAGCGCGTGCGCGGCATCGAGAATGCGCTCGACCGCTTCTTCTCCATACCGGGCTTCGCAGCGCGCGATATATGTTTTTGCGAATTCAAGATAATCCAGAATACCTTCGGCGTCCGTCCATTGGCGGAACAGATTATTATTCTTAAAAAAATGGTTGTGTCCAAAGGCTGCATGCGCAATCACCAGAGTCTGCATCATCATGGAGTTTTCCTCCATGAGATAGGCGATGCAGGGATTGGAATTGATCACGATTTCATAGGCGAGATTACGCAGGCCGTGGCGGTAGAGCATCTCGTCCCGTGCAAAGTTCTTGCCGAACGACCAGTGCTGGTACATCAGCGGCATGCCGATGGAGGAATAGGCATCGAGCATCTGCTCGAAGGTGATTATCTCGATTTGGTTGGGGTAAATATCGAGCTTCAACTCATCCAGAGCGATTTTTTCTATGGCGTCATAGGCGCGCCGGAGGCTGTCGAAGTCCCAGTCTTTTTCCGCGCGGGGGAGGGGGGTATGTTTCATGTGGCCGCTCGCTGAGTTTGGCCCCCGGGGGCAAAGAGCTCACGGAATACCGGATAAATCTGGCCTCGCTCGCTGACTTGCCGTGCGGCGATCTGCTGTCCGGATTTGATCAGCTGGTCGTAGGTGCGCCACAGATCAGTGGATTGCATCATGCGGCCCCCGTTTTTCACTTCTATGTAGGCAAAATACTGGCAGAGCGGCAGAATTTTCTGTTTCAAAAGCGCCGCGACCTTGGCGTTATCGCTTGGTGTGTTATCGCCGTCCGAGGCCTGCGCGGCATAGATATTCCACTGGTTCCGCGGGTAGCGCGCGGTGACGACGCGCAGCATCTCCTCGAACGCGGTGGAAACCACTGTGCCGCCGGTTTCGGTGCTCATGAAGAAGGTTTCCTCATCCACCTCGCGCGCCAGATGCGTATGCCGGATGAAGACGATTTCCACGTTTTTATAGCGCCGCATAAGGAACAGGTAGAGCAGCTTGTAGAAACGCTTGGCGAGATCCTTCATATGCTCGGTCATCGATCCGGAGACATCCATCAGGCAAAACATCACCGCACTCGTCACTGGTTGCGGGACCAGTTCGAACCGGTTGTAACGGACATCCACAGGGTCGATGAAGGGAATGCGCCGGCTGCGACGCAACTGTATTTCCAAATGCGCCAGTAGTTCGTCGCGGCGCTCCCTATCCTCTGGTGCGAGACCGGCCAGTGCCGTCTCGATATCGACAATTTCAGCCGGGTGCGGGCGCTTCAACGCGATCCGCCGCGCCAGGCTGTTCTGCATCGTTCGCTTAAGGTTGAGATTGGGGATCGAGCCACTGAGGGCATGCCCGGCGCGCACCTGGGTGAAGCTGTCGGCGGATTTCATCTCCTTGCGCAGTAAATCCGGCAATTCCAGATCATCGAAGAAAATATCGAGGAACTCTTCCTGGCTCAAGACGAACTGGAAGCCATCCTCGCCTTCGCCATCTTCCGAAGCCTCGTTGCCAGCGGCAGCGCCGCCTTGCGGCTGCGGCCGCTTGATCCGGTCACCCTCCTGGTACTGCTTATTGCCCGGCAGCACATGGTCGTGTTCGCCTTGCGCCGCCGAGTGGCGGATTTGCGGCTCCTTCAGCCGGTCGGTCTTGATCCAGATGCGGTCCTCGCCGCCGAGGTCGCTTACGCCGCGCTCAGCAGTGGCTTTGCGCACCGCCTCAGTCAACTCCTGCTTGGCACGCCGGAGAAAACGCCGGCGGTTGGACAGGCTTTTGCCTTGCGGATTCAGTCGACGATCGACGATGTTCATGATCTACGCCCTCTCTCTGTCACCCCGCCTGCTTCACGCGCATATACCACTCGACCAAGCGGCGCACTTGCCGCTCGGTGTACCCACGGGCCATCATGCGCTCTAAAAATTCCGTATGCTTGCGTTCGGTCTCGACCTCTTTTTTACTGCCGAAGCTGATCACGGGCAGCAAGTCCTCGACTTGGCTGAACATCCGGCGCTCGATGACCTCGCGGATTTTCTCGTAGCTGGTCCAGGCCGGGTTTTTGCCTTCGCGAGAGGCCCTGGCGCGCAGGGCGAATTTCACCACCTCGTTGCGGAAATCCTTCGGATTGGCGATGCCGGCAGGTTTCTCGGTTTTGGTCAGCTCCTGGTTGAGCTGCTCGCGATCGAGCATCTGTCCGGTATCCGGGTCTTTGAAGTCGAGGTTCTCGATCCAGGCATCGGCATAGTCAAGGTAGCGATCGAACAGGTTCTGGCCATAGTCGTTATACGATTCGAGATATGCCTTTTGAATCTCATTGCCGATAAATTCAGCATAACGTGGTGCCAATATGCCTTTAATAAAATCAAGATACTGTTTCTCGGTTTCCTCGGCGAACTGTTCGCGTCGAATCGCCTGTTCCAATACCCACATCAGATGCACCGGGTCGGCGCCGACTTCGCGCGTGTCGTAATTGAACGTGGCGGAAAGCACCTTGAACGCAAAACGGGTGGAAATGCCATCCATACCTTCATCCACACCGGCAACGTCGCGGTATTCCTGCATCGACTTCGCGTTCGGCTCGGTGTCTCGTAAATTTTCCCCGTCATAGACGCGCAATTTAGAAAACAGATTGGAGTTGGGGTGTGGCCGCAGGCGAGAAAGCACGGCAAAGCGCGCCAGCATTTCCAGTGTTGCCGCGGCGCAAGGCGCGTTGGCAAGCTCGCTCGTGCGAATCAGCTTTTCGTAGATTTTCTGTTCTTCCGTCACGCGCAGGCAATAGGGCACTTTCACGACGCAGATGCGATCGATGAACGCTTCGTTGTTCTTGTTGTGCTTAAAAGATTGCCATTCTGCCTCGTTGGAATGCGCAAGAATGATGCCGTTGAATGGAATGGCGCCGATATTCTCCGTGCCCACGTAGTTGCCTTCCTGCGTGGCAGTGAGCAGCGGATGAAGGATTTTGATCGGTGCCTTGAACATCTCGACGAATTCGAGGAGCCCCTGAGTAGCGCGGTTAAGGCCGCCCGAATAGCTGTAGGCGTCGGTATCGTTCTGGCTGTACAGCTCCAGCATGCGGATATCGACCTTGCCGACCAGGCTGGAGATGTCCTGGTTATTCTCATCGCCAGGCTCGGTTTTTGTCACGCCGATCTGACGCAACTTCGACGGGTAGAGTTTGACCACTGTGAATTTCGAGATATCGCCGTGGAATTCATCCAGCCGCTTCACCGCCCAGGGCGACATCAAGCCAGTGAGTCGCCGCCGGGGGATGCCAAAATGGTTTTCCAGCTCCGGCCCCATCTGCTCGGGGTCGAACAAGCCAAGCGGGCTCTCGAAAACCGGGCTCAGCTGGGTACCGGCCTTGAGGACATAGATCGGCTGCTGTTCCATCAGGGATTTCAGACGCTCGGCGATTGAGGATTTGCCGCCGCCGACCGGCCCCAGAAGATAGAGAATTTGTTTGCGTTCCTCGAGCCCTTGAGCCGAGTAGCGGAAGAAATTGACGATGCGCTCCACAGTGTCTTCCATGCCGAAAAATTCAGCGAAAGCAGGGTACACCTTGATCGTCCGGTTCATGAAAATCCGCCCCAGGCGCGGGTCTTTAGCGGTATCGATCACCTGGGCTTCGCCGATTGCGGCGACGAGGCGCTCAGCCGCGGTGGCGTAGGCCATAGGGTCGCGGCGACACAGGTCGAGATATTCGAGCAAAGGCATCTCTTGCTGCCGCTGGTTCTCGTACGATTGCAGTGAACGAGAAAAAAGCTGATCGACCATACCCATCTATGCCTCCTATCTCATGACTTTAGGGTTCTTTCGGATCCTTTTCTGTGCATCGGGCGGCATCGGGGACGCTGATGCACATTGTACATGTGGTCACTCAAGCGGTTGGACAAGCAAGTTTGGTGCCTATTTTGAACGGCCAGTCTAAGGCGCGGGGGCAGGCTTGGATGTAACCAGGACAGCAGTGTTGCCTATAACTCTGTTTGCGGATGTAAATTTAATCTTGAACTGTAAGCATTTGGCACGCCGATTCGTCACATTAAATGTCAGCGGCGGCGCAAAAGCCGGCCAGTTTGGGCGGACATCCGGGGTGGGGGAGGGGGCACGCTGCATATTGATTAGACCTGTCATCTAGAAATGTCGGGCCGCCTAGCTTACAGGAGCGCCGCCAACCGGTTCGTGTCATGCGCAAAAAAACGCCAGGCGACTCCGCAAACCAGGACAGCGACGACGACGCCCTCCATGGGAGAGCCGGTGCGGCATAGCGGCAATCCCCAGGTTTTTTTAAGCGGCCAGGCCAGCCTCAACCCTCGCGGTGTCAGCATGTCCGCCCCCAGGTGAGACAGGTAGCCGACCGCCAAGGCGGACACCTCTGCTTGCCGGCATCCTGCGTGCAACAGCAACGCCACCAGCCCTGCCACCGCCACAGCCGAGTGCGTTAAGCCACGGTGGCCCAGGGCCGCGGCGATCGCCGTTGAGACCGGCCGGGATCGCCGGCCGATCCAGGAGTTGGGGTGGTCCACGTCCGGCAGGAGTGACCCGGCCACGGCCAGGGCGAGGTAGGCTGGATCGACGGGTGAGAGGTGCAGCAGGGGCGCCGCGGCGATCCACGCCGCAAGGCCGACAACGACATGGGATTTGACCATCATCCCGCGGGGCTATACGCACCGCCTTGGCACGGCAAGATGCTGTCGCCTGAAATATCGCTCTGGACTTCTCCCGAGAGGTTGCAGGGGGGGCTCCGAGACTCACCGGCCCTGTTTCTATCTCCCAGGAATAAAGTCTGG
>DATIWS010000312.1:0-4122 GCA_035519275.1 Acidocella sp.
ATCGTGCCAAACAACATCACTCTGCTGCGCCTACCGCCTTACGCACCCGAACTCAACCCGATGGAAAACGTCTGGGATTATCTGCGCGGCAACAAATTAAGCAGCATGGTCTGGGACACCTACGAGGCTATGCGCGACGCCAGCAAAGAAGCCTGGAATTTCATCGCCAATGACCCAGAGCGAATCGCCTCGATCGGAACCAGAGATTGGGCATGCGTCAGTCTTTAAGGCGGTTGGTATACGTCGCCAAGAAAGGGCATGTTCAGGCCCTGCTGGGCGGCACGACCTGCGAGGACGGCCGGATCGGCTACGTCGCTCTGACCCGATCGCGCGATCTTTTTGTCCTGGCGGTTCCCGAGAGCTGCCTCAAGGAGTTCGAGGCCGATCTGCAGGCCATCGGTTTGCAGCGGGCGGGCTAATCGTAATGCTCAGCAGGCGCAATTCGCGGGCTAGTTTTGGTCCACCAGCGGGGACGCGACCTCGCCCGGTCTTCCCGCAGAGCCACCGATCCGCAAACGGCCCAGTCCTCCAGAACTAACAGTGCTCGGGGTGCAGCTTCAGGCTGCAGCGGTTTCAGGCTAGATATAATGCAATGACCATCCGTGACATCCTAAAATTTCCCAATCCGCGTCTACGGCAGCCGGCGGCGGTCGTCTCCGTCTTCGATGACGCGCTGAAAGCCTTGTCCGGCGACCTCCTCGACACCATGCGCGCAGCACCCGGCATTGGCATCACGGGTCCGCATATCGGCGAATCGTGGCGTATTATCGTTCTTGAATTAGTACCGGGCGAGGTGCGCATATACGTCAATCCTCAGATCATCTGGCAATCCGCTGAGCTGAAAGTTCATGAGGAAGGCAGCGTCTCCATGCCCGGCGCCATCGAGACAATCGAACGGCCGGCGCGCGTGCGTGTGATGTACCAGGATGTTGACGGTGTCCCGGCAGTAGAAGAAGCGGACGGGTTACTCGCCGTCTGCCTACAGCACGAGATCGACCAGTTGGACGGCATTTTCTGGATCCATCGCCTGTCACGCCTGAAGCGCGACAGGCTGATAAAAAAATGGGAGAAGCAGCGGAATCGTTGATTGCCCTCCGCGCACGAGCCGGTGGCAGACGAGGGCCAACGCCCATCCATTTATCGCAGGCTGATCTGTGGAGAGGTCATTTCAGCTTGCGACGGACGGCGTGGTTTTCCGCCCATCCGCTCCCGGTCCTTCACTGCTGCTTCGCGCCCATGTACGAACCCGCTCGCGCGGGATTGGTGCAGGTGGCTGGGGCATCGCCTTTGAACCACGGTAATTGCTTGAACTGAGATGGAACTGCGTCCGAGCATGAAGGGTCTCCCTTCAGCTTGAGAGGAAGTTCCCATGTCCATCTCCACCCAGCCTGCCTCTGCCCCGGTCAGCCCGTTGCGCCAGCGTATGCTCGAAGACATGGCGATGCGCGGCCTGCGTACCGAGACGCAGCGCGACTATATCCGCATCGTCAAAAGCTTTGCCACGTTTCTCGGGCGCTCACCCGATACGGCGACCGCCGAGGATGTCCGCCGTTTCCAGGTGTATCAGCGCGAGAGCGGCATGCAGCCGCAGTCGATCAACAATTCGGTGTCGGGGCTGCGGTTCTTTTTCACCGTAACGCTCAACCGGCCTGACCTGTCGCTGCGGCTGGTCCTGGTCCGCTTCCCGCGCAAACTGCCAGACGTACTCAGCGTCGAGGAGGTCGGGCGGCTGCTGGAAGCCGCGCCGAACCTCAAATACAAGGCCGCGCTCGGCACCGCCTATGGCGCCGGCTTGCGCGTGTCGGAGGTTGCCGCCCTCAAGATCGACGACATCGACAGCGCCCGCATGCTGATCCGTATCGAACAAGGCAAGGGCCGCAAGGATCGCAACGCCATGCTGTCACCGCAACTGCTGGCCCTGCTGCGGCTGTGGTGGCGCGAGGGCAAACGCCGCAACGTCATGCTGCCGCATGGCTGGCTGTTCCCCGGCCGCAGCTGCACCGAGCCGGTCTCGACGCGCCAGATCAACCGGGCGGTGCATGAGGCGGCCGAAGTCGCGGGCATCCGCAAGCATGTATCGCCGCACACGCTGCGGCACAGCTTTGCCACCCATCTGCTCGAGCAGGATGTCGATATCCGGGTGATCCAGGTGCTGCTCGGCCATTCCAAGCTCGACACCACCGCGCTCTATGCCCGTGTCGCCACCAAGACCATCCGGGCGGTCACCAGCCCGCTCGAGAAGCTGCAGCTGTTAATGGAGGGCGCCGTGCCCAGCGATTGACCCGTGGCGCGTCCTGCTCTGGAGGTCGCCGACATCCTGCTCCGTCATGGCGCGGACTTCCGCGCCCGTCATGCCGGCCACATCAGCCTCGCCCAATTGAAGGTGATGTCGGCGATCGAGACCTGCCGCACCGCCGCCCTCGGCGGTCATGTCGAAGGCTGCACAGCCTGCGGCCATCGCCGCATCGCCTATAACAGTTGCCGCAACCGGCATTGTCCCAAATGCCAGGGCGCGGCGGCGCGCGACTGGCTGGCCGCCCGCGAAGCCGATCTGCTGCCGGTTGGGTATTTCCATGTCGTGTTCACCGTGCCCGCCGAGATCGCCGGCCTCGCGCTCCACAACAAAGCCGAACTCTATGAGCTGCTGTTCCACACGGCCGCCCAGACGATGCTCACCATCGCCGCCGACCCACGCCATCTCGGTGCGCGCATTGGCATTACCGCCGTGCTCCACACCTGGGGCTCGGCGCTCACCCACCATCCGCATATCCACATGGTCGTGCCGGGTGGCGGCATCTCGCTCGACGGACAGCGTTGGGTGGCTTCCCGGCCGGCCTTCCTGCTGCCGGTGCGGGTGCTGGGCAAGCTGTTCCGTCGCCTGTTCCTGACCAGGCTGCTGGCGCTGTTCGATGCCGGCCGGCTGCAGTTCTTCGGCGAGCAGGCCGGCTTAAACGAGCGGCGCGGCTTTCTCCGGCGCATCGCACCACTGCGCAAGCAGCGCTGGGTGGTCTACGCCAAGCCGCCCTTCTCGGGGCCCGCAGCGGTGCTCGCCTATCTGTCGCGCTACACCCACCGCGTCGCCATCTCGAACCGCCGCCTGATCACCATGGATGAGGACGGCATTACCTTCCGCTACAAGGATTATCGCCGCGATGGCGCCGAGCGTCAGCGCGTCATGACGCTGGCCCCCGACGAGTTCATCCGCCGCTTCCTCATCCATGTGCTGCCCAAAGGCTTCCACCGCATCCGCCATTACGGCCTGCTGGCCAGCGCCACCCACAAGGCCAATATCGCCCGCGCCAGGGCATTGCTCGCCGTCGCGCCGATCACGCCCGCGCCAGAAGAACCGCTCTCTGTTCCAACAGCATTGCCGCCCTGTCCCTGCTGCGGCGGGCGCATGATTGTCATCGAAATCTTTCAGCGCGGTGCACAGCCACGCGCCCCACCAAATCTGCTCCCGCCAACCCGGAGGATCGCGTCGTGACCCGGCATGGCCAATCTCCCGCCCACCCCAAAGCCACGCTGCGGGTAATGGCCAAACGCACCCTCACGGGCATACGCGCCGCCCCACGGGCCGGCAGCGGGTCCGTATCGACCTTGGTCTACGAGAAAAACCAGCCGATCCCCTTATCAGAAGCCGGAAGCAGCGCGCGCAGACGGCGGCAAAATCACCTTCCCGGCGCCACCGCAAAACCCAGCAAATTCCTCAAAACCCCATAATCCAGCCAGCCCCGCGGGTTCGTACATGGGAGGCTTTCGAACGCCGCCCTCCGCGGTGCACCACCAGCCGTGCCAGGGCGGCATCCGAAACCCTTCACCTTAGCCGACGCTTGCAGCCGGCTTGGCGCTTCTCCGAATCGGACATTCGCCGGCTCTGATAAGCATTCGGGTAAGGTGTCCCGTATTCGCTAGATGACTGTCAATGAACCGCTCCGGATTTGTCGGAGCGTGAATCAGCGTTAACGTGTGACCCAGCCTCTGATCGTCTTCAACCATACGGATATGGCTACAGAAATTCCGCTCAAGGTGGGGTTCCGATCGGCGCCGATCAGGACCCCACCGTTTCGATCGATTCACACACAATTTCAAGGCGTTAGCGCATTTTCAACCAAGGTCAGACTT
>DATIWS010000313.1:0-4419 GCA_035519275.1 Acidocella sp.
CGGCACGTCCAGGCTCTCCCCGCATGTGCATTTCGGGGAGATCTCGCCACGCTATGTGTGGCACAGCGCCGCCGCCTGCGGCGAATGCGAGGGCGTGCGGACCTTCCTGAAGGAGCTGCTCTGGCGGGAGTTTTCCATCCACCTGCTCTGGCAGCACCCCGATATCCGCACCGCGCCCATCCGCGCGGAATTCGCCCGCTTCCCCTGGGCAGACGACCCGCGGGCCCTCGCCGCTTGGCAGCGCGGGCGGACGGGTGTTCCCCTCGTTGATGCCGGCATGCGCGAGCTGTGGCAGACGGGCTGGATGCATAACCGGGTGCGGATGATCTGCGCCTCCTTCCTGGTGAAGCACCTGCTCATCCCCTGGCGGGCGGGCGAGGCCTGGTTCTGGGACACGCTGGTGGATGCCGACGAGGCTGCCAATGGCGCCTCCTGGCAATGGGTGGCCGGCTGCGGGGCCGATGCCGCGCCCTATTTCCGCATTTTCAACCCCGTGCTGCAGGGCCAGAAATTCGACCCGGACGGCGCCTATGTCCGCCGCTACGTGCCGGAGCTGGCGAAGCTCCCCGCCGCCTGCATCCATGCGCCGTGGGAGGCTGATCCGGCCATTCTCGCCCATGCCGGCGTGCGTCTCGGCCAGACCTATCCGCGCCCCATCATCGGGCTGTCCGAGGGGCGGGACCGTGCCCTGGCCGCATACAGAAAAATCAAAACCTCGTAATTACGGGTGTTTCATCCGCTGGCCACCTTGTCATTCAAGCCGGAGATGACAATGTAATGGTTGTAATGCTCTTATTTTCAACAACTTTAAGCAGCTTCCGATGATTCCCCCTGGTGTGAAGCTGCGCGTCGTTGGCGATGTCCACGGCGATTCCAAGGCGTTCGCCGCTGCCGCCGAGACCGACCGTTTTATCATTCAGCTCGGTGATCTGGTGGATGACGGGCCGGACACGCCCGGCGCCCTGCGCATCATGTTCCGGCTGCTGGAGGAAAAGCGCGGCCTGTTCATCCTTGGCAATCACGACTTCAAGCTGGCCCGGGCCCTGCGCGGCGACAACGTGCGCAGCGCGCCGCTGGCCCGTACCTTGGCAGAACTCCCCACCGAGTTGCACGACCGCACGCGCGAGACCATTATGGCCGCGCCCGCCTGGGCGTCGCTCGGGCCACTCTTCTTCGTTCACGGGTCCTTCCACCCCGGCATGCTGGAGGAACCGCCGCCGCCCTTCCCGCCCAGCCGCGCCTGCGCGCTGCTCGCCCGCGCGCTATACGGCCAGACCACCGGGCGCGTGACCGGCAAGGGCAAGCCGGAGCGTCTGCTGCGCTGGGTGGAGGAAATCCCGCAGGGCATGACCGTGTATGCCGGGCATGACCAGCGCAGCACCGATGGCCGCCCCTATGTGCGCACCGCCCGCAGCGGCGGCACTGCGGTGTTTCTGGACACCGGCGCGGGCAAGGGCGGGCATTTGTCCTGGGTGGATATAGACCCTGCCTGATCAAGCGTCATCGCGAAGCCGCGCCACAGCTGAAGCGATCCATCTTCATGAAAAATGGATTGCCACGCCGCGCTTGCGCGCGGCTCGCAATGACAGGTTCAATCCTGCAAAAACGGGTTGCTCCGCCGCTCGGCGCCCATGCTCGAATCCGGGCCATGGCCGCAGGTAAACTGGAAATCATCCGGCAACGTGAGCAGCTTGGTGCGGATGCTCTCGATCAGCTGCCCGTGGTTGCCGTAATCGCCCAGGTCCGTGCGCCCGACCGAGCCGTGGAACAGCACATCGCCGAAAATGCCGAATTTCTGCGCCTGGTTGATGAACACCACATGCCCGGGCGTATGTCCGGGGCAATGCCGCACCTCGAACTCTACGCCGCCAAGGGTGACGATGTCGCCCTCCTTCACCCAGGTGTCCGGCGTGCAGTTGCGGCAGACAAGGCCGAAGCGCGCGCCCATCGCCTCCATGTCGTCGAGCAGGAACTTGTCGGCGATATGCGGGCCGGTGACGGGCACGCCCGTGGCCTCGGAGAGTTCCGCCGCCCCGCCCGCATGGTCCATGTGCCCATGGGTGATGAAAATGCCCGTGAGCGTCACCCCGGCCTTCTTCAGCAGGTCGAGCAGGTCCGGCACATCCCCGCCGGGGTCCACGATGCTGCCCAGCATCGTCTCGTCATCCCACAAAATCGTGCAGTTCTGCTGGAACGCGGTGACAGGAACAATGCCGATCTTCAGTGCCATTATTCGGCGCTCCGCAGGTCGGGCGCGGTGGCCTCGGCCGTGAGCAGCGCCACAACCTCGTCCAGCCCCAGGATTTCCTGCGCGGCACCGCCCAGGCGCCGCAGGGCGACCTTGCGCTCCTCGGCCTCCTTGCGGCCCACCACCAGGATGTTGGGAACATGGTGCAGCGAGTGTTCGCGGATCTTGGCCTGGATCTTCTGGTTGCTCACATCCAGCTCCACCGAGAGCCCGGCCTTGGTCAGCGCCGCCGCTACCTCTTGCGCGTAGTCATCGGCATCGGAGACGATGGTCGCCACGACCGCCTGGGTCGGGGCCAGCCAGAGCGGGAAGCGACCGGCGTACTGCTCGATGAGGATGCCAAGGAAGCGCTCGAACGAGCCGATGATTGCGCGGTGCAACATCACCGGGCGGGCACGTCCAGATTCGGAGGTGACGTACTCGGCATCCAGGCGCTCAGGCAGCACGAAGTCCACCTGGATGGTGCCGCATTGCCAATCGCGCCCGATGGCGTCGCGCAGCACGAATTCCAGCTTCGGCCCGTAGAACGCGCCCTCGCCGGGGTTCAGCGTGTACTGCACACCCGCCTTCTCGCAGGCGGCCTTCAGCGCGCCCTCGGCGCGGTCCCACACCTCGTCGGAGCCAGCGCGCGTCTCCGGGCGGTCCGAGAATTTCACGGTGAAGCTCTCGAAGCCGAAATCCTTGTACACGCTCTCCAGCAGCTCGACGAACTTCACCGTCTCATCGGCGATCTGGTCTTCCGTGCAGAAGATATGCGCGTCGTCCTGGGTGAAGGCGCGGACGCGCATGATGCCGTGCAGCGCGCCCGAGGGCTCGTAGCGGTGGCAGGCGCCGAACTCGGCCATGCGGATGGGCAGCTGGCGGTAGGAGCGCAGGCCCTGCTTGAAGATCTGCACATGGCAGGGGCAGTTCATCGGCTTGAGGGCGAGGGTGGATTCTTCCTCCACCACCTCGGCGATGAACATGTTCTTGCGGTACTTGTCCCAGTGGCCGGAGTTTTCCCAGAGCTTGCGGTCCACGAGCTGCGGCGTGCGCACCTCCTCGTAGCCGTTCTGCTCCAGGCGGCGGCGGATATAGGCCTCCACCGTGCGGTAGAGCTTCCAGCCCTTCTGGTGCCAGAAGATGCTGCCCACCGCCTCTTCCTGGATGTGGAACAAATCCATCTCGCGGCCGATCTTGCGATGGTCGCGGCGCTCGGCTTCCTCAAGCTGGTGCAGATGCGCATCCAGCTCCTTCTGGTCGCGCCAAGCGGTGCCGTAGATGCGGCTCAGCATCGGGTTCTTGGAATCCCCGCGCCAATAGGCGCCCGCCGTCTTCATCAGCTTGAAGGCCGTGCCGACATCCGCGGTGGAGCGCAGATGCGGGCCGCGGCAGAGGTCCAGCCACTCGCCCTGGCGGTAGACGGTGATGGTCTGGTCCTCGGGCAGATCGCGGATCAGCTCGGCCTTGAAGCGCTCGCCCTTGGCCTCGAAGAACTCGATGGCCTCGTGGCGCGTCCACACCTCGCGCACGAATTTCTCGTTGCGCGCCACGATCTCACGCATTTTCGCCTCGATGGCCGGGAGGTCGTCCGGCTTGAACGGCTCATTGCGGTAGAAATCGTAGTAGAACCCGTTCTCAATGGAGGGCCCGATGGTCACCTGCGTGCCGGGGTAGATCTCCTGCACCGCCTCGGCCAGGATATGCGCGGCATCGTGGCGGATCAGCTCCAGCGCCGCCTCGTCCTTGCGGGTGACGAATTTGACGTTCGCGTCCTCGGTGATCTCGCGCGCCATATCCATCTCGGCGCCGTTCACCACCATCACAAGTGCTGCGCGGGCGAGACCGGGCCCGATCGCCTCGGCGATCGTAGTGCCCGTCACCGCGCCCTCAAAGGAGCGAACGGAACCGTCGGGCAGTGTGATTGCAGGCATGTCTCTTCTCTTTGGCTAGAAATTCTAGGGCGTTATGGCAGGGCGGCAAGCACCTGCGCAACCGGGAGGTCTTGCAGATTTGGCGCGCGCAATATGGTGGGCCAGCCGCCATCCGGGTAGCGAGGCGCGGTGAGCGCCGGGTCGGAGGCCGCCGAGAACAGCGAGATGCAGCGCGTGCCGACCGCAGCGGCAAGGTGCATCGGCCCGGTATCGTTGCCGACGGCGAGCTTCGCGCCGCGCAGCACCGAGGCGAGCTGG
>DATIWS010000314.1:0-2613 GCA_035519275.1 Acidocella sp.
GGGCGATCTGCTGCTGCTCTCCCATGGCGGGATGTACGCCACCCATCCGGATCTGCAGCGTATCGGCCAGGCGGCCACGGATTTGCCGGCGGCGGCGCGGCAGGCCATCGCGGCGGGCCGCCGCTATGACTATGTGGACGATGCTGGCGTGGCGCGGATCTTCCACCCGTTGCAGATCGGCGCGGCCAACCAACCCTGGGCGCTGGTGCTGGCGTTTGACATTGCCCGCACCCTGAATCACGGGGCGCGGTAGCGGAGCTTAGAACTCCAGGACCATACCATCGTAGCCGGGTTCCACGCCCGGCGGCAGCGTTTCGCACAGCGTGCGGTAATCCATCTCGGGGCCGAGATGCGTGAGCACCGTGCGCTTCGGTTTCAGCTGCTCCACCCAAGAGAGCACTGTCGGCAACCCGGCATGCGTGGGATGGTCCTTTTCCGGCGTGAAGCAATCAGCGATGAATACGTCGAGCCCCTGAAGCTGGGCGAGTCCTGCCTCGTCCAGGCGCACGACGTCGGTACAATAGGCGACATTGCCGATGCGCAAGCCAAGCGAGCGGCTATAGCCATGATCCTGGTCTAGCGGCAGGATATTTTCACCTGCAATTTCAACGCTTTCCTCGGGCGTCAGGATGTTCTCCATGAGCACAGGTCGGCCAAAGAACCCGCCGTTATGAGGCTTGAAGGCGTAGTCGAAGCGCTGGCGCAACTCCGTCCATACCTCTGCCGTGGCGTAGCTGGGCATGGGCGCGCCGAGGATGCGGTTGAGGATACGGATTTCGTCCAGTCCGGCGATATGGTCGGCATGGGCGTGGGTGAAGATCACCGCGTCGATCCGGCCGATGGCGCAGCTGGTGAGCTGGAACCGCAGGTCCGGCGCGGTATCGACGAGAATGTTTTTTTGTTCAGAGGTTTGGATGACGATGCTGGAGCGTGTGCGAGTGTTGCGTGGCTCGCTCGGGTCGGTCTTGCCCCAATCGCCGCGACCGTCCGGCCCGCCGATCTGCGGCAGCCCGGCCGAGCCGCCAGTGCCCAGCAGGGTGATCTTCATGCCGCCTTCCGGAACAACGTCTTGAAATTCCTAGTGGTGAGTTCGGCCAGAGCTTCCGGCGTCAGGCCCTTGATTTCCGCCAATAAAGCAGCGGTATGCACGGTATAGGCGGGCTCGTTGCGCTTGCCACGGAAGGGCACGGGTGCGAGGTAGGGGGAGTCAGTCTCCACCAGCAGGCGCTCTTCAGGCACGTCCTTGGCAATGTCGCGGATATCCGGCGCCTTGGGGAATGTCAGCATGCCGGAGAAGGAGATGTAGCCGCCCATCTCCACTGCTGCCTCGGCCAAGGCGCGGGTGGATGAGAAGCAGTGCAGCAGGAAGCCGAACTCTCCGCCCCGCTCGCGTTCCTCCTTTAAAACCCGCACGATATCCTCATCGGCGTTGCGCGCATGGATGCAGAGCGGCAGGCCGGAGGCTTGCGCTGCGCGGATATGGGCACGGAAATTTTCCGCTTGGATGTCCTTCGGTGCCTTGTCATGGAAATAATCCAGCCCGGACTCCCCGAGGCCGATCACCTTCGGGTGCTGCGTCAACTCCACCAGGGCTTCTGGCGTCACCACCGGGAGGACATCCGCCGCATGGTCCGGGTGAACCCCAACGCATGCCCAGACATTATCAAATTTTTCTGCAATGTCAACGGCTTGTTTTGATTGGCTGAGCGTGACGCCAATCGTCACCATCTCCCCTACCCCCGCCGCCTTGGCGCGGGCCACCACCTGCTCGACCTCGCCGGGCTGGTTGAAATAGTCGAGATGGCAATGGCTATCGACGAGCATCAGGCCGCCTCCACCACGCGCGGGAACAACCCGGCGGGCGCGGGCAGCGGCGTGCCCTCGGCCAGCGGAGCGTCGAGGATAGAAAGCGAGCGATCCGCCCCAACGCCCAGATAGTCCAGCAGCTTGTCCATCGTCTCCGGCATGAAGGGTTGCAGCACCACCCCCACCACGCGCAGCACGGCGGTAAGCGTGTAGAGCACGGTGTTCATCCGGTCCGTGTCGGTCTTACGCAGGCTCCAGGGGGCTTGGTGGTCGATATAGGCATCGGCGGCGCGGATTACGCGCCAGGTTTCATCCAGCGCCTCGTGGAAGGCCAAGCGGGACATCGCCCCCCTCACCTTCTCCGGCAGTTCGTTCGCCAGTTCGAGCAGCGTGAGATCGGCCTCGTGCGCAGCGCCCCGCGGCGGCACGGCGGCGCCGGCGTTCTTGTTGATGAAGGAGAGCGTGCGCTGGGCCAAATTGCCGATGCCGTTGGCGAGGTCGGAATTGATCCGCCCGATCAGCGCCTTGCGGGAGAAATCGCCGTCATTGCCGAAGGGCACCTCGCGCAGCAGGAAGTAGCGCACCTGGTCCAGGCCGAACTCCTCCACCAGCGGGCGGACATCGATGAAGTTGCCGAGCGATTTGCTCATCTTCTCGCCCTCGACCGTCCACCAGCCATGGCTGAATACGCGCTTGGGCAGTGGCAGGCCAGCGGCCATGAGGAAGGCCGGCCAGTACACGGCGTGGAAGCGGATGATCTCCTTGCCCACCAGATGCAGGCTGGCCGGCCAGTATTTCGCGCGCTCT
>DATIWS010000315.1:0-6912 GCA_035519275.1 Acidocella sp.
GGGAGATCGACGCCGCCGAGCATAGCTGGCTGGAGGCGCATACGGCGCTGGAAGAGGCGGAGGCATAGTGGCTCCGCCTAATTAACCAGTGTGTGGTTAATTAGTAAAAGTGTATGGCATTTCACTGCTTTTTCCGCGCCCTGATACAATCAGGTCGGCCCGTCGCTCCGGGCGGGTGAGCATGTACATATCCGCGCTGGGCAGGAAAATCTCGCGCCATTCGCGCAGCCAGATGCCCAGGCTGCGCGTCCGCGCCACGTCCTGAATGCTCCTGCGGTCGCTGTCGACGAAAATCTTCAGCCCGTAATAGGGCTCCAGCAGCGGCACCAGCGCGGAAACCCCCTCCACGATCACGGGCCGGTGGGTGGTGATCCGGCGCGGTGTGGCGGAGACCGCGAGGGTTTTCCAATCATACGGCGCGTAGCTGCATTCGCCCTGTTCCGCGAGATCGGTCACCGCCTGCAGGAACTCCCCATAGCGGATGTAGGGAAACGGGAAGGCGGGCTGGCAGCCGCGCCACTCCTCTTCCGGGCGCAGGAATTCGTCCACATGCAGGCATTCGAAGCCGTGGATTTCCTGCAGCCGCATGGCGAGCGTGGTCTTGCCCGAGCAGGGCAGACCGTCGATCGCGATCAGCGGGCGCAGCAGGTGGCGGGGGAAGCCCGTTGGCAAATTCAGTCTCGTACCGGTGCTTCCGTCCATCCCGTCCTCGGGTGCCAATAGGCAGTATTGTAACGCAACAGTTCCCCGCCTGGAATCGCCGCCAAGAGGGGGGGGAGGCAAGTTTTCGTGATGACGGGGGAGCCCTAAACCGGCAGTGTCACGCTTACGCGTAGGCCCCGCTCGGGCAGGTTGGTGAAAGTCACGTCGCCGCCATGGGCGCGCACGATGTTGCGGCTGATCGACAGGCCCAGCCCGGAGCCGCCGGTCTCGCGGTTGCGGCTGGTCTCCAGGCGCCGGAACGGCTCGAACACGTGCTCCATTTCCGCTGCGGGAATCCCGGGCCCCTCGTCTTCGATGTCGATCCGCAAGGCTCCCCTGGCCGGCATGTGCAGGGTGACATGCGCGGCATCGCCATATTTCAGCGCATTCCCGACGAGGTTGGCCAAGGCGCGCTTCAGCGCCAGGGGGCGGGCATTCACCGGCAGATGTTCTGGCCCGGTATAGCTGAGCGCATCGGCATGGTCCGGATCGCCATCGGCGGCATCATCGAGAATTGTGCGCAGCAGGCTGGCGAGGTCAAGCCGCGTCTCCTTCTCGGTGGTGGTTACGTTCCGGCTGAAGGCAAGCGTCGCCGCGACCATTGCCTCCATCTCGTCGAGGTCCGCCAGCATCTTGGTCCGCTGTTCATCGTCGTCCATGTATTCCGCGCGCAGCTTCAGCCGGGTGATCGGCGTGCGCAGGTCGTGGCCGATGGCGGTGAGCAGGAAGGTTCGGTCCTCGACGAAGCGCCGTACGCGCGCCGCCATGGTGTTGAAGGCGGTGGCCGCGGTGACGATCTCGGCCGGTCCCGTCTCGGGCAGCGGCGGCGCGTTGGCGACATCACGCCCCAGCGCCTCGGCCGCAGCGGCGAGAGTCTTTACCGGTTGCAGCAATTGCCGCACCGCCCAGGTGATCATGATGCCGCCCAGAATGGTCATCACGATGAACGCGGTGGCGAAGCCGGGCGAGCGCCAGGGGGCTGGCTGCGGCAATGTGGAGGTTATGGTGAGCCACGATATCGGCGGCAGCACCGCCGTTATGTCGGGTGGCAGTCCCATGCCGGGCAATGGCGGGCCGCCATTTGGCGGGAAGGGAGTATCTGGCGGCGGTGGGCCGCCTCCCGGCAGGTTGGGGAACAGCAGATTATCCGGCAGGCCGAAGCTGATGATGAAGCGCGGCGGAAACCCTTGCATGCGCATCAGCAACCCGTGCGGGTGGATGTTGGGCGGGATGCCGTAATCGATGATCGCGGCGCGGATCGCGTTCCGCATGTTCATCGGCATGGTATAGGTGCTGGCCAGCGGCGGCAGCAAAGAGAGGCTGACCGTGTCGCCCTTGGGCAGTGGTTCCTTGGCCAGCAAAGCGGGGCGGTCTTCCGGCGCGGCCACCGCGATATGACGGTAGATGATGACGGCGCGCGTGGCGAACTCCTGCTCCTCCCCCAGTTGCTGCAGGCGCACCTGGTTCACGGTGTGAATCAGCAGCCCGAGCAGCTGGATCAGCGCGAAGCCGGTCAGCAGGATGAGGATCATCCGCCGCGCCAGGCTGTGGGGCAGGGGAAGAAACTTCAAAGCCGTTCGACGGGGGTGGAAAGCACGTAGCCCCCGCCGCGCACGGTCTTGATCAGCTGGGCGTTGCGCCCGTCATCCTCCAGCTTGCGGCGCAGGCGGGAGACGGCAACGTCGATGGCGCGGTCGAACGGCCCGGCCTGGCGACCGCGCAGCAGGTCCAGCAGCATGTCGCGCGTCAGCACGCGGTTGGGGCGGTCCAGCAGCGCCACAAGCAGGTCGTACTCGCCGCCGGTGATGGAGACCTCCACGCCGCTTGGGTCGAGCAGGCGGCGGCGCGCGGTTTCCAGCGACCAGCCGGAGAACTGGTAGGTCTTGGCGTGTTCGGGGGCGCGCTCCTCGGAGTCGCCGGTGCGGCGGAGCACGGCGCGGATGCGCGCCAGCAGCTCGCGCGGGTTGAAGGGCTTGGTCACGTAGTCATCCGCGCCCAGCTCCAGCCCGATAATGCGGTCCGTCTCTTCCGCCATGGCGGTGAGCATGATGATCGGCACGTTGGTCTCCGACCGGAACCAGCGGGCGAGGTCCAGCCCGCCCTCTCCGGGGAGCATCAGGTCCAGCACCACCAGCTGGTAATGCCCGTTGACGAAGGCCCGGCGCGCCTCCTTGCCGTCGCGCGCGGTGGTCACGCGCAGGCGCTGGCGCTCCAGGAACTTCGCCAGCAGGTCGCGGATTTCACGGTCGTCGTCGACGATGAGGATATGCGGCAGCGTTTCCATGCCCGTTACAATAGCGATGGCGCGGGCTCTTGGGCAGGCCAAGTTGCATTTGGTGACAATTTGCGGCGGGGTGAAAATAAATCTTGCACCTTGGGGGTGATGGCCCTACATGCGCGCCCACGCAGCAACGTACGTGCCTCTGCCGGTCTCCGGTTACGCAACGGCGTCAAGCGTTCTGGCAGCACAGCCGGGAGAAATCCCGGAAGATGGCTGGTTCGTTCGACCGTTTTGTAACCATGTCCGTCGCCTCAACAGACGGACATTCAGAGAGAAAGGAAGAGGGCGATGACTCCCAAAATCGCTTCGTTTCTTGGCACCATGCCGGCAACCCCGTGCTTGGTGCTGGACCTTGACCGTGTGGCGGAGAATTACGCCGCGCTGAGCCGCGCCCTGCCTGCCGCGAAGATCTACTACGCGGTGAAGGCGAACCCGGCAGCACCCATCCTCGACCTGCTCGCCGGGCGCGGTTCCTGCTTCGACGCCGCCTCCCTGCCGGAGATCGAGGCGTGCCTCGCCGCCGGTGCGCCGGCTTCGGCCATCTCCTTCGGCAACACGGTGAAGAAGCCCTCCGCCATCGCCGCCGCGCATGCCCACGGCGTGCCGCTCTATGCCTTCGATTCCATCGAGGAGCTGGAGAAGATCGCCGCGCACGCCCCGGGCGCCAAGGTGTATTGCCGCCTCGCCGTGAACAACGAGGGCGCGGAATGGCCGCTCTCGAAGAAGTTCGGCACCACGCTGGACCGCGCCAAGGCCCTGATGCTGGCCGCGCCCGGGCTGGGGCTGGTGCCGCATGGGCTGTCCTTCCATGTCGGCAGCCAGCAGACCGGCGCTGCCGCCTACGAGATGGCGATCGCCGAGGTGGCGATGCTGTTCACCGACCTGAAGGCGCAGGGCGTGGAGCTGAAGATGCTGAATCTCGGCGGCGGTTTCCCGATCCGATATCTGGAGGACGTGCCGGAGACCGATGCGTTCGGCTCCACGATCATGGATGCGATGGTCAAGCATTTCGGCAATGACCTGCCGGAGATGCTGATCGAGCCAGGGCGCTCGATGGTCGGCAATGCCGGTGTGGTGGCCTCCGAGGTGGTGCTGGTGTGCCGGCGAATGGAAGCCGATCCGCGCCGCTGGGTGTATCTGGACATCGGCCGCTATGGCGGGCTCGCCGAAACCGAGGGCGAGGCGATCCGCTACCGGATCACCGCCGGCAACGGGCAGATGGGCCCGGTGGTGCTGGCCGGCCCCTCTTGCGACGGCATGGATGTGATCTACGAGAAGACGCCGTATCACCTGCCGCTGTCGCTCAAATCGGGCGACCGCGTGATCATCCATGACGCCGGCGCGTATGTGACAACCTACGCAAGCCAGAACTTTAATGGTTTCGCGCCGCTCCAAGAGTATTATGTATAGCGCAGTTCCAACAGGGAGAACTGCTATGCATGAGATCAAGCTGAAGGCCGCGGACGGAGCGGGCGAGTTCACCGCCTATGTGTGGGAACCAAAGGGCACGGAAATGGTCGGCGCGGTCGTCTTGATCCAGGAAATCTTCGGGGTGAACGATGCCTTGCGCGCCACGGGTGAACAGCTCGCCGCGCAGGGCTTCATCGCCGTGGCGCCGGACCTGTTCTGGCGCCAGCAGCCCGGTGTGAACCTGACCGATAAGACCGAGGCCGAGTGGCAGCAGGCCTTCGCCCTGATGAATGGCTTCGACCAGGACAAGGGCGTGGAAGACCTGAAGGTGGCGCTGGCCGCCGCCCGCGAACTGCCCCGCTGCAACGGCAGCGCCGGCACCATGGGCTTTTGCCTGGGCGGGCGTTTGGCGCTCATGATGGCCACGCGCTCCGACGCTGATGTGAACGTCTCCTACTACGGCGTGGGGCTGGATAATCTGGCGGATGAGTTCGACAACATCGACGCGCCGCTGATGCTGCACATCGCCGAGAAGGATGAATATTTTCCCGCCGAGGCGCAGGAAAAACTCTTCGACGCGCTGGAAGACAATGAGTGGGTCGATGCCTTCATCTATCCAGGCGCGCAGCACGCCTTCGCCCGCGTGAACGGCGTGCATTACGATGCCCGCGCTGCAACCATCGCCAACGGGCGCACCACGGAGCTCCTGGCGGAAATCCTGGAGTGAAGCTTCGCCGCCGCGGGCTGCTCGCCGGTGCTGGGGCAGCTTCGGCGCTGCCCCGGCTTGGGCGGGCGGACGACCAGGGCACCGCCTGCGTGCAGGCGGTGCGGGGGCAAATGGCGGCACTGGGCGATGGCCCGGTGCTGCTCAATTCCTATCTGGTACAGGCGGGCTCGGCCGCGGGTGATTTCGATATCACCCAGGCCAACGCCGCCTATGTGTACGACAACGCCCTGGCCGGGCTGCTGCTGCTGGCCGCCGGGCATACCGCTGAGGCGAAGCGGATCGCCCAGGCGCTGGAGATCGCGCAGGAGCACGACCGGAAGTTCGCCGATGGCCGGTTGCGCAATTGCTACCAGGCCGGGGTGATGGCGCAGCCCGCGAAGCTCGCCGGATTTTGGGACACCAAGACCGAACGCTGGGATGAGGATCCGTATCAGGTTGGCACGGATAGCGGCCCCCTTGCCTGGGCGATGCTGCTTTGGGCGGCGTTGGGCATGAGCGCCCCGGCCAACCGGGCGGGGGATTTTCTCGACCAGAAATTGCGCGCGGCATCCGGCTATTACGGCGGGTTCTACGGGTATGACCCGGCGCAGATTCAGCTGACCTGGCAGAGCACGGAGCAGAATGTCGATCTGGCGGCGGCGTTCCGCGAGCTTGGCCGGGCCGAGGATTCGGCGCATGCGGCGGGTTTCGTGCGGAGCACGTTCAACAAGAGCACCGGACGTTTCGACTCAGGCACCGGGCCGGACGGGGCGGTGAACCATCTGGCTGCGGCGGATGCCGGGATCTGGCCTTATCTCGCCGGGCTGGGGAGCGAGGTGTCCGCGCTCAATGCGATTGGGGTGTTACAGCGTGGGAGCGGGATCGGGTTTTCCAATGCGAGCGACGGCATCTGGCTGGAGGGCACGGCCTTCGCCGCGCTGGCGTTGAAGCTGATGGGGCATTTGTCCTTCGCGGAATCATTCCTGGCCACGGTGGCGAAAAACATCTCGCCAGAAGGCTATGTTTACGCGACGATATCGCCGAGCCTGGCGACCGGGCTCACGGTTGGTCCGTCGCTGCGCCAAGGCGTGCCGGCGCAGGTCTTCAACTATTACCGGCGCCCGTCCTTAAGCGCGACATGCTGGGCGGGGCTGGCGGCGTTGGGCGTGAATCCTCTGGAGAGCAAAAAGATTTGATTTTTTGATGGGTGGAAAGCGGCCTGCGCCTGCGGACTTCTTGTAGAGCTATACGGGGATTCTCCCGAAGAATTTTGCACCATCCGAAAGCGACCCGAAGCAGCCTCTTGCGTCCTTTGAGTATGCAAGTGTCAGCGGTCTCGGGTTAACAGACTTGTGTTCTCAACCCTTGCTGTGAGGGTACAGGTCGGAGGGAAGCCAATCTTCCCGGCAACCCCGAGCGAGGCTCGGCGCTCATCCGCGATCAAGCTCCTCTTGGATGAGCCAGGCTCCGGTCGAGCCCGGCGGGAGCCTGGCCCAAAGCCTCCCTTGCGAGTCCCTGCCCATGAGCCCAACGGTCCACATTCAAAGCGCGAATCCCCTAGCTAACACGTCAAAAATTGCTAAATAACCTCTGGTTGAGCATAGCTATAATAACTTTGTAGACTCGTCAGCTCGCGAAGCACGCTCTGCTCCATCCGGGGTAGCTAAGGCGCGGCTCGCGTTTTTATGTGGTCATTTCAAAATGACGGAGCAGATCGGATGTCTGGTACAGTGTCCGCGCCAACCACGGGCGGCGACATTACAAGCCTTATCACGGCGGACGGAGGGGCTGATAACATTGCCCTGCAGGGCGG
>DATIWS010000316.1:0-2278 GCA_035519275.1 Acidocella sp.
GCGAGACCGTGGTCGGCGCGGACCTCGTGGAAAGCTGGGGCGGCAGCGTCGCGCTGGCGGAGCTGCTGCCGGGGCATAGCACCACCGCCACGCTGGCGCGGCTGCGGGGCTGAATGCCGTCATCGCGAGCGCGGCGACGCGATCCATCTTTCCCCGCCACGGCATGGAAGATTGATCGCCACGCCGGCTGCGCCAACTCGCAATGACGCCGGACGCCCGCCCATGACCCTCCCCCACGCCCCCGAAATCGATCCCTGGCCCCGCCCCCTGCCCGCGCGGCAGAACTTTGCCGGCACGCATGTGGTGCTAGAACCGCTGCACCGCCGCCATGGCGCCGAGCTTTTCGAGTCCATGCGTGGGGCGGAGCAAAGTTTCACCTATCTGGCTTACGGCCCCTTCCCGGACCGCGCGGCGCTGGACGGCTTCCTCGCCCCTGCCTCCACCGATCCTCTCATGGCCTACTGGGCCATCCGCCCCACCGCCACTGGCCGGGCCTCGGGCTGGCTTTCCCTGATGAACATCGAGCCGGCCAACGCCGCCATTGAGCTTGGCTCCATCTGGTTCTCGCCGCGCCTACAGCGCACCCGCGCCGCCACCGAGGCGATGTTCCTGCTGCTCCGTCACGCCGCCGAGGATCTGGGCTACCGCCGCCTGGTATGGAAATGCGACAACCGTAACGAGGCATCCAAGGCCGCCGCCTTGCGCCTCGGCTTCATGCCCGAGGGGCTGCTGCGCGCACATATGGTGGTGAAGGGCCAGCGGCGGGACACCGCGATGTTCTCTATCCTCGATGACGAATGGCCGGCCCGGCGGGATGCCATCCGCGCCTGGCTCTCGCCGGAGAATTTCGACACCGGCGGCACGGCTATCCGGTCCCTCGCCTCATTCCGCGGTTAAGCGCGCGACCTCCCGCTTAAGGCGAGGCAGAACCTCCTCGCCAAACCACGGGTTCTTCTTCTCCCAGAAATTGGTGCGCCAGGAGGGATGCGGCAGCGCCATGTACTTGCCCTTGGTCCCGGCGCGGACATGCTCCGTCATGCTGCCCTTACCCAGATAGCGCTTCTGCGCGTAGCTGCCCACGAGCAGGAACAGCTCCAGCCTTGGCATCAACGCCAGGAACTTGTCATGCCAGAGCGGCGCGCATTCCGGGCGCGGCGGGGCATCGCCCCCTTTGGGCAGCCGCCCGGGGTAGCAGAACCCCATGGGCATGATGGCCACCCGCGCGGCATCGTAGAACACATCGCGCCCGATCCCCATCCAGTCCCGCAGCCGCTCGCCCGAGGCGTCGTTGAACGGGATACCCGTTTCATGCACCTTGGTACCCGGCGCCTGGCCGATAATGATCAGCCGCGTGGTTTTCGAGATCTGGAATATCGGCCTCGGCCCCAGCGGCAGATAGGGCTCGCAGACAGTGCAAGCCCGCGCCGCCGCCGTAACCTCGTCGAACTTACTCACGGCTCTCCCGCCAGATCTTCCGCTTCGAGGCAATAGCGACGATGCTGAGGAAGACGAAGAAGATCACCGCGCGCAGGCCGATCTGGTGCCGGGTGGAAAGGTTCGGGTCCGCCGCCCAGGTGAGGAACTCGGCCACGTCAGCGGCCTCCTGGTTCGCGCTGGCGGCGGTGCCATCCGCGTAGGTCACCGCGTTGTCGCGCAGCGGCGGAGGCATCGCAATCTGCCCGCCGGGAAAGGCGGCGTTGTAGAAATGCCCGGGCAGCATCGTCACGCCATCCGGCGCCGTGGTGTAGCCGGTGAGCAGCTCATACACGTAGCGCGTGCCGTGCTTGCGCTGCGCCACGATGCTGGAAAGGTCCGGCGGCAGCGCGCCGCCAAAAGCCGAGGCCGGCATGGCCGGATCCTTGAAGGGGGAATCCAGCGTCGCCGTGCTGCCATCCGCCAGCTTCACCCCTTGGGCTATGCTCGCGGCCTGGTCCGGAGTCAGCCCCAGGGCCTCAAGATCGCGGTAATGCAGGGCGTTGGCGGAGTGGCAGGAAGCGCAGACGGTCTGGTACACCAGAAGGCCGCGCTGGGCCGCCGCCTTGTCGATGCTGCCGAACACACCCTGGCTCTGGAAATGCAGCGGGGAGAGCGTGTCCTCGGCCTGGGCGGCGCCGGCGGTGGCGAGTCCCATGGCCAAAAGCGGGGCGAAAAACCGGCGCATTATTTGGCCTCCATCGCGGTCACCACCGGGGTGAGCACCAGAAAGTGGAAAAAATACCAGAGGGTGAACAGCGCCGTGAGCAGCGGCGAGCAGGAGACGCCGAGCCCGACCACATCC
>DATIWS010000317.1:0-3060 GCA_035519275.1 Acidocella sp.
TGTCTTCCCACTCGCAGAAAGAGGTGGCCGGCACCAGGCAGCGGCTCTCTGGTCCAAGCCAGCGGCGCCAATGCGGGCTGTTGGTATTGCGGATGTTGGTAATCGGCGCCCCGCCAAATTGCGGCGGGCCGGGCATGCCCCAGCGCATCATGGTCAGTTCGCGCCCCTGGTCGGCGGTGTTTCTGACGATTGGCGCCAGCATGTCCGGAAACACGCCTGGTAAAGGCGGCAGGTTGCCGGTTGTATCCGTTACGGCCCGGGTGAATTCCCGGATCGCCTGCTGGCCCTTGGTGACGCTGTAGAGGTTGCACATCGCACGCTGCCCTTACCGCCACATGCCGCGCATACGCGCTGCGACATCGACCCGTGGGCCTTGGCTCGCAGTCTGTCCCGGTGTGGCTGCGGCAATTGGCCATGCCGTGCAGTGGAACAGGTTGAGAATCTCGTTGGGAATGAACCGCGTTCGCGCCGCATAGACATGGCGGTCACCCATCGTATTCTGGCCGTAGGTGTAGAAGCGTTGCGGCACCATCAGGTGCAGATCGTCCTTGGCGCGCGTCATGGCCACATACAGCAAGCGCCGCTCTTCCTCGATCTCGTGCGACTGCCCAGTGCCGAGGTCAGAGGGCATGCAGCCATCGACCACATTCAGGACAAAGACGGATTTCCACTCCTGGCCCTTGGCGGAATGAATGGTCGACAGGTTCAGATAATCCTCATCGAGCAGCGGCACGCCAGCCTGGTCGCTGGTTGCATCCGGCGGGTCGAGGGTCAGCTCGGTCAGGAAGCGCTCGCGCGATGGATAACCGCTGGCAATCTGCTCCAGCTGCAGCAGGTCAGCCCGTCGCGTGATGGCGTCCTCGTGGTTGCGCTCGAGATGCGGCTCATACCAAAGCCGCGCCAGCCCGAGTTCGGCCGGCCATGTGGCACGGCTGGATTTGATGGCCTGAACCGTCTCGACAAAATTCGGCCAGTCCTCGCTGGCGCGGGGCGGGGCAGGGGAGTCACGCAAGGCGGCGACGGGATCCGCTGCCGCCAATATGTGGTCGAGGATGCGCGCGGCTGAGGCCGGACCAATGCCGGACATTAGCTGCATCACCCTGAACCCCGCCACCCGGTCGCGCGGATTTTCCACCCAGCGCAAGAGCGCCAGCATGTCCTTGACATGTGCGGAGTCCAGGAATTTCAGGCCGCCGAATTTCACGTAGGGAATGTTCCGCCGGGTCAGCTCGACCTCCAGCGCGCCGCTATGGCTGGAGGTGCGGAACAGCACCGCCTGTTGCTTCAGCATGGTCCCGGCCTCCCGGTTTTCCAGCACGCGTTCGACGATGTAGCGGGACTGATCGGCGTCATCTCGGACATTCACCAGCAAGGGCCGGTCGGATGAGACGCGCTCTGTCCACAAATCCTTGGTGAACCGCTCGGAAGCCAAGCCGATGACACCATTGGCCGCGGCGAGGACCGGTTGGGTCGAGCGGTAATTTCGCTCCAGCGTGATGATCTGTGCCGCCGGACTGAACTGCGCCGGGTAGTCCAGGATGTTGCGCACGGTGGCGCCCCGGAAGGCGTAGATCGATTGCGCATCGTCACCCACCACGGTCAGGCCCTGGCCATTGGGCTTGAGCGCCAGCAGGATGGTCGATTGCAGCTTGTTGGTGTCCTGATACTCGTCGACCAGCACATGATCGAACCGGTTTCCGATGTCTTCGGCCAGGCCAGGGTCGGAGACCATCTGCGCCCAATAGAGCAGCAGGTCGTCGTAATCCAACACGTTCTGCCGCTGCTTGGCCTCCACATAGCCGGCAAACAGCTGGCGCAGCTCGGCTTCCCAGACGGCGCACCAGGGGAAGGAATCCGGCAGCACCTGGTCGAGCGGTTGCTCGGTGTTCACGCAGCGCGAATAGATCCCGAGGCAGGTGCCTTTGGCCGGGAAGCGGCTCTCGGTCTTCGAAAACCCCAGCTCATGGCGGACCAGGTTCATCAGGTCGGCGGAGTCTTCGCGGTCGTGGATGGTATAGGCCGGGTCCAGCCCGATCTGCTTGGCGTAATCCCGCAGCAGGCGCGCGCCGATGCCATGGAACGTGCCCGCCCAGCTCAGGCCGCCAGCTATAACCCCGGCCTTATCGCCCAGGGCCTGCGCCGATATCCGTTCGACGCGCCTTGTCATCTCCGCCGCCGCCCGGCGCGAGAAAGTCATCAGCAGGATGCGCCGCGGGTCGACGCCGTTAACGATCAGGTGGGCGACACGGTGGGCCAGGGTGTTGGTCTTGCCCGAGCCGGCGCCGGCGATGACCAGGAGCGGGCCAGCGTCTCCCGCGCCAACGCCGTACTCGACGGCCTGCCGTTGCTCAGGGTTGAGTTTGGAGAGGTACGCCGCCGAAGCCGTCACCGAAGAAGCTTTCCAAAAAAATCAGGGGTGGCCAGCTTCCGATTTTCCCGTTTTGTTCGCAAGAGGTTTTTCCCTGATTTTCATCCAGGCTGCCAGTTTGGCGGCGGAGCTTGGCTGATTCTGCGCTTGACTCTTTCCCTCTGCGGGAGAACAAAAAAGGAACATACCGACCCGATTTTAAGGATACCCTTGCCGTGGGATCATCTCCCGCCATTGCCGTTTTGCGCGAAAAAATCCGGCGAATTGAAGCCGGTAACCGCCACGCGGCGACGGTGCTGCCGTTCGATCTGCCGACGATTGATGCGCGCCTGCCGGGCGGCGGTCTGGCGCTGGGGGCGCTGCATGAGGTGGCTGGCGGCGGCAACGGTGCGATTGACGGCGCCGCAGCCGCCATGTTCGCCGCCGGGATTGCCGCGCGCAGCAAGGGGCCGGTGTTGTGGTGCGTGATCCGGCAGGATCTGTTCGCCCCGGCCCTCGCCCAGGCCGGGCTGGCGCCTGATCGGGTCGTGTACGCGGAGGCGGAGGACGACAAGGCGGTGCTGGCCTGTTGCGAGGAAGGGTTGCGCCATGGGGGGCTTGGCAGCGTCGTCGCCGAGATTGGCCGGCTGAGCATGACCAATTCGCGGCGGCTGCAACTGGCGGCGGAAAGCTCCGGGACACTCGGCATCGCG